>JBFKXH010000208.1:0-3138 GCA_041638175.1 Thermoplasmatota archaeon | reverse complement strand
GGGCAGGTCGGTGCCGACTGCACGGTCATCAGCCGCCAAGAGACAGACCTTGCTCGGTGGGCAGCATGGGGCACGAAGGTCGCGGCCGACGTCGTGGTCCAGGCCACGCCGCTCGGCGGCCGCCCCGAGGACCCAGTACCTGTCATCGACGTCAAGACATGCGACCATCTGATCGAGCTTGTCTATGCCGATGGCAGCACGCCATTGCAGGGGCAAGTGAAAGGCCGCGTCACGTCCGGCCGCGATTTCCTTTTGGAGCAAGGCCTCGATGCCTACCGGTTCATGGCCGGTCGAGAGCCCGACCGCGGGGTGATGGGGGACGCCCTTGCCTGAAGGCGTGGCCTTCGGCGCCGTGACGGTCCTGAACGCGACGGCGACGGGCCGGGGTTGCAGCCTGGCCCTCGTCGATGGGATGGAAGCGATCTGGGAATGGCAGGATGAGGGGGTCATCATCCAAGGAGCCCCCGATGCCCGGTTGGCCAAGGCGTGCGTCCAGGTGGCTGCGGGCACGATGGGCAGACCGGCCGGCGCCAGGATCACGACCCGCAGCCATTGGCCTCCTTCGCGCGGGCTCAAGACGAGCAGCCAAGCGGCGGCGGCCATGTTGCGCGCGGCGGGGCTCCCCGATGTTGAGGCGGCTGCGGTCGAAGCAAGTCGGCAAGCTGGAGTCACCATCACGGGGGCCTTTGACGATCAGGTCGCGGTCTGCCGGGGTGGGTGTCACCTGACCGACAACGTGCGCCAACAAGTGCTGGCTCGCTTTCCGGTCGACCCGTGGCACGTGGCGGTCTGGGTGCCCGAGCACGCCATTTCGAAAGAGCAGGTCGCCAGCTTGGATGCCACCGCCATCGCGCCGGCGATCCACGACGCGGAGGCCAAGCTACTGGCAGATGATATCCCCGCTGCGCTGACCGCCAACGGGCAAGCCTACACCCAGCTCTACCTGGCCGCCGGCCTGCGCGTCGATCCCCGGCCCGCCCAAGTGGCGCTGTCCGCCGGGGCGCTCGGAGCAGGCTTGAGTGGTACCGGCCCAGCCGTGGCGGCGCTCTTCGATGCCCGGGTCGATCTGGATCCGGTCCCGGGGGGAACTTGGCAATGGTCGATGGCGCAGGAGCTAACATGACCTACACCAGTCAACCGGGCAGCGTACACGGGGAAGTGACCGTTCCCGGCAGCAAGAGCGCGACCCATCGGGCGCTCCTGCTTGCCGCATTGGACGAAGAGGGCGGCCAAGTCCGTGGTACATTGGACGGGCTGGACACCCGTGCGACGCGGAACTGTCTTGCCAGCATGGGGCGGCCATCCATGGGGGATTCGACCGTCCGGTTCGAGCCAGGCACTATGCATGGCACAAGGCGATTGCATTGCGCCAACAGCGGCACCACCTTGCGCCTCTTCATGGCCCAGGCCAGCAGGTTTGCGACCGCGTGTCTTCTGGACGGTGACGCGTCCCTGCGGAGGCGCCCCAACGGCCCGTTGGCTGATGCATTGCGGGGCCGCGGTGCGACCGTATCCGGCAGGGAGTGCCCGCTCACGGTCCGAGGCCCCATCCGGGGCGGGACCTGGTCCATCGATGCCCGGCTAAGCAGCCAATTCGCGTCCGCACTGATGCTTACCCTACCTTTCCTGGAAGAGGACTCGGTGCTCCACGTCGAAGGAAGCGCATCCACGCCGTATCTCGAGATGACGGCCAGCATGATGGCCCAGGCCGGGCTGCGCATGCGGCAGGAAGATGCTTGGCTGATCCCTGGCGGTCAGCGTCCATCGGCCGTTTCCATGGACGTCGAGGCCGATTGGTCCAGCGCCGCATTCCCTCTCGTCGCGGGGGCCATCGCGGGGGACGTGACTGTGCGGGGCCTAGATGACGACTCGGTGCAAGGCGACCGGGCGATCATGGAAGCATTGGCCGCCTTCGGCGCGGACGTCGACGGCCACCGGGTCCGCCAGCGACCCCTCGTTTCGCCAGGCATCGTCGACGTCGCCAAGACGCCCGACATGTTCCCGGCGCTGTGCGTGCTTGCAGCGTGTGCTGAGGGTGCCACGCGCTTCACGGGGGGCGCCGCGCTCCGGATCAAGGAATCCGATCGCATCCAGGCCATGGCACAGGGGCTGCAAAGGCTCGGGATCCGCGTGCAGGAGCATGAAGATGGCGTGACCGTGCACGGGGGCACCCTTCAAGGTGGCACCGTGACATGCCAAGGTGACCACCGCATCCACATGGCATTCGTGATCGCAGGGCTGGCATCGACGGGACCGGTGATCGTGGACGAACCCGAGTGCGTGGCGGTCAGTTTTCCAGGATTCCATTCCATGATCACTCGACTCCAGGAGGCAGCATGAATCGATTCGGACGGCACCTGCGCTTGCAGATCTTTGGCGAATCCCACGGACCTGCCATCGGAGGCGTCCTGGACGGCGTCCCAGCGGGCCTTCCTGTCGACCCGGAGGCCATCCAAGCCCGCATGGACACGAGGCGGCCGGGCCGCTCCAGGTTGACCAGCGCGCGCAAAGAGACCGACCGGGTGGAGATCCTCTCCGGCGTCTATCAAGACAAGACGACCGGGACACCCCTGGCGTTCGTCATACGCAATGAAGACACGCGCAGCCAGGACTACGCTTCGGTCGGCCGGATTCCGCGTCCAGGTCACAGTGACTACACGGCCTGGGTCGCATCTGGCGGACACAATGACCCCCGGGGCGGAGGCCACCACAGCGGCCGCTTGACCGCAGTGCTCGTGGCGGCCGCCGCGCTCGTGGAGCCGTTCTTGGCATCCCATCAAGTCACGGTCGGTGCCCATCTGCATGCTGTGGGAGAACTGCAGGGTCCAGACGGGGAGATTGCCGTGCGATCCATGGAAGATCTGGGCTCTGTGCCGACGGCCCATGACCTGTCGGAGGCCTTCGCGACGCGCATCGAAGAAGCGCGCAAGAGCAAAGACTCCGTCGGCGGGGTGGTAGCATGGCGGGCCGAGGGTGTCGAAGCGGGCCTCGGGTCCCCCTTCTTCGGTTCGGTGGAAAGCCTGCTTGCCCAGATGTTCTTCTCGATCCCCGCGGTGAAGGGGGTCGATTTTGGTACAGGGTTCGCCGCTTCACGGATGGCAGGATCCGAACACAACGACCCGTTCGTGGTCGAGGACG
>JBFKXH010000207.1:0-3141 GCA_041638175.1 Thermoplasmatota archaeon | reverse complement strand
TGGTCCCGGTAGTGGGGGAAGAACCAGTCGTCTTCCTCCATGGCATAGGCGGCACCGATGGCGGTGGCCTCTTGTCCAGTGCAGGCGAGGTAGAATCCGATGCGGCCCTGGCGTTGCAGGAGGTTGAACTTGTCGTCCATTTTGCGCACGCGCACCATGGTGGTGTACATCTTGCGCAGGTCCTCGTCGCTCAGATCCAGGCCCAGATCCTTCTTGCGGCTCTCCAGGAGCGTGATCGGTTTCATGGGTCCTCGTAGGCGGCGCCAAGAAAGGGGCCGGTTTAAGGGGTGCGGCTGTCGCGTGAATCACCATTCATGTGAGGGCTTTCCCGACTCGAAGAGATGTACACAATCGGGGAATGTGGACCTGTTCACCCGTCCAGTTCCCGCAGCAACCGCTTCAGGGTCGGCTTGTCACGCAGGACCCGCCGCAGCGCGACCTCCACATCAGGTTCAGGGAGCTTCTGCTCCAAGGCCCCGACCACTTCTTTTGCTTGGTAGCCTGCATGCGCTGCTGCCCGACCGCCAAAATAGAAGCCCACGATGGTCGCCAGCAACCCGAACAGAAGCGTGACGCCGTTTCCCAGGATCTCCCTCGAAGCGTTCGTCTCTGCTACGCCGAAGGCGAGCGCCAGCGCCATGAGGGACGCGATCGAAAAGATCCCCATCGCGAGAAGCAGCCGTGTCCGACTGGCCATCCCTTTGTGGACCCCGCCAACAGCGTCGATCAGCCGGCCCATGGTCGCGGGATCGGGTTGGTCACCTTCGAGCATCGCACTGCGAAGGATGTCCAGTTGGGCCTGGGCGATGATCTTGCCGTTACGGATCGAGACGTAGATCACCAAGAACAAGAGCACCAGCAACGCGATCTGGCCGATCACGATCCAACCTTCTGCTTCAAAGGCCATGGCACGTCATCAGGGCCTGGGCACATGAGCCATTCGGCCATGACGCCACGCACCCGCCGGTTGCCTTCGTAGGGCAAGATGGTCTGTGGCGTGGTTGGCGCGAAGTGCCCCGGGGGCCCCAGTTGGCGCTGTACCCGGCATTCGCAGTTGCTGGTCAGCCCTACGGCTTCCACGCCTTGAACGCGTTGTAGGCGCCTACGCTCCTGCGCTCATCGTGCGCCAAGTGCTCCGCCAGCCACTGGTACCATTCAGCGATGCGCCGGTTGCCGTTGCGTTGCCGTTGTTCCTCCAGGTAGGTATGGGTCCTGCGCCATGATTCCCGCAAGAACCCACCGATGACCTGGTCCACCGTGTCCAGGGGCACCATACGCTGATGGACCATCACGCCGATCATTTCGAACGTCATGGCCACGCAATCGATGGCTGACTCCATTTCCGGCCCGGCCTCCTTCACGTCTTGGGTCGTCGCGTTCAAAGGCAATTGCCACACGTGGGCGTACGCCTGACGGAACTCCGTACTGGTCAAGCGCGTCAGCACCTCGAGCGCGTTGTGCTCATTGCGGTCTCGGCGGTGCAGGATGAACTGATACCCCGCGAAGATGGCGGCGCTGATGAGGGCGATCTGGCCGAACACCTGGATGGTGGGCAGGTACTGTGCGATGTCCAACGACCCTGCCTGCACACTTCACAGCTTAACTTTGATGGCATGTCGTCAAGCATTATCCGCACAGCCAGCGATGCTTGCCGGTGCGTTGGACCCTTCTCTTGTTCATCCCCCTTGGTGGATGCCTCTGGGACGAGCCGCCATGTGAGCCCGAATGGTACATGGGCTGGAGCGACCCTGGGTGGTACAATGCCACGTGGCAACGGGGCGATGCCGTGCCTTTCCCCGTACACGTCTACGACCTAGAGATTCAAGACCCGGCCCTCGATGCCCTGTACGGACGCCACATCACACGCAACCTCCAATTCCCCGGTGGCAGTCTCAGCCACGAAGATGGGCAATATGTGGTGCGGGCCCGTGTAACGGTCGGAAGCGAATTGATAGACCAGCGGGACCACCTCGCCCCATGGTACCAGGCGCTGGGACTCGACGTGGATGCCACGCTCACGGCGATGGCCGCGAACCGATCCGTCGTGGAAAGCGTCACTTCGAGCCAAGGCACCGCGGTGCAGGTGTACGGATTCCAGGCCGCCGTCGAGCCGGCGCTGGCCTCTTGGTATCATGCCCGAGGAGGCCTCCAAGAAGCCGAGCGTGATGACAGCCTTGGCGGCGCGTGGCTCGTCTGGGGCGAATGGTCCCTGGAGGTGGACAAGGTCGGCCACACCCTGCAGAACGGTGAAGTGGTGCTCAGCGTGGTGCCGACCGGCCCCGTCGAGGCCCGAGCCCCCCTGACGGTCGCGGCAAGTGACGTGGAAGCGGCCGTGACGGCATGGTCTGATGCCCATGGACTCGGCCCTACGGGAGCACAGGTCATCAAGACCAGTTGCGTGGAATTAGAGTGAGGCGGCCGGATTCTCGTTGCGGATCAGGCCTTCCATGAACAGTTCGCCCGCCTTGTAACTGGAACGCACCAGCGGACCACTTGCCACGTACAAGAAGCCCATGGCCTCCGCCATCTGCTTGTAGGCAGCAAACCGGTCCGGGTCAACGAATTCCACGACGGGCACGTGCCGCGCAGTCTGGGTCGGCCTCAGGTATTGACCGAAGGTGACGATGTCCACGCCCACATCGCGCAGGTCTTGGAGCGTCTGGCGCACTTCTTCCTCGGTCTCGCCGAATCCGACCATGATGCTGGTCTTGGTGAACCGCGCACCCACATTCTTGTATGCCTTCAATACCGCCAGCGACTGATCATAGTCGGCACGCTTGTCTCGCACCAAAGGACTGACACGACGCACCGCCTCGATGTTGTGGGCCAAGACATCCGCACCAGCCTCGACGACAAGGCGCATCGCGTCAGGGTCGCCGTTGAAATCTGGCGTGAGGACCACCACCAGAAGCTCGGGGTGGTCCGCCTTGCACCGCGCCACAACCTCGGCGAAGTGTCGGGCGCCTGCGTCGGCCAGATCATCGCGGTCGACACTTGTGATGACCACGTAACCGACGCCCATGAGGCCCACGGTCTCACTGACCTTGGCCGGCTCCTGCGGATCCAAGGCATCGGGGCGACCCGTAGGAACGCTGCAGAATCGGCAACCTCGGGTACAGGTGTCCCCCATGATCATGACGG
>JBFKXH010000206.1:0-3155 GCA_041638175.1 Thermoplasmatota archaeon | reverse complement strand
CTGGAGCAGGTGGCTCGCGTGGCAACGCGTCGGGCTGGTCGACCGTGAGGTTCCGATCTGGATCGTCGAACTGTCTTTCCGGTGTCGGATCCGGCATGGGCTCAGGATCCTTCTGGTCGACGCAGCCGGCCAGCAAGAGCCCGAAGGCGACGGCGATGGTGATGACACGCACACGCTGGACGCCTGGCGGCCGCGCTTAATGATTGTGGCCTCGATGTTTCGAGGGCCTGGCCTGCTAGAGATTCACGAATTGAGCTTAGGATCCGGCACGGGAACGACGCGCGTGTCGCGTACCGGGGCCTCCACGTCGGCGGCCAGCCGCTCGATGGAGGCGTCCATAGCGTCGACCAGCTCATCGAGGATATCCTCGTACAGCTTGCCGGTCTGCTCGTCCATGTAGACCTTCTTGTACTCGACGCTGAGGGTGATGACCCGGGGTCCGAACAGGTGGCTCAAGCGCCGGTTGAGGTAACCCCCGTAGAAGACGCCGTTCTCCTGCACGAGGCATGATTCGCCGCCCACCGTGTGGCCCTGCATCTCTGCCATCAACGCGTCCACGACGCCCCGGCCGCGGGCATCCAGATCCAGGTGTCGTGTGCCGAGGTTGATCACAGGCTTGTCGTCGGTGCGCCAATCGGTGGGGCCCTTGCGTTGATAATTGTATGAGTGGAAATCGAAGACCACGGCGAAGCCGAATCGGTCGATGGCGTCCTCCACCGCGCAATCCATCATGGTGTGGAACTCGTACCATTTTTCCAAGCAGAATTCGCGTTCGTACTGGCTGAGCGGCTCGTCCCAGACCTGGGCTCCCCAGGCCAGGCTGGGCTTGGTGTAGATGGTCGTGTCCGGTGGTCGGTTCAGATCGAACTCGTAACGCGACTGGTTTGGGGTGATACAGTGCATCAGGCGCCCGAGGAACCTGTGCGTCCAGGGGTCCTCTTCGTAGAACCTGGCGTCGTCGTCGATCTTCAGCTTGCCCTGGATGTCCTGGCGGATCGCGTGGTGGTAGTGCACGGCCGTGCCGATGAACGGCGTCGGGCCCGCGTAGGTCACCGTGCAGGAATCGAATTCGCTCACCTCTTGGAACGGCTTGGCGCCTTCGCGCAGACGTCGACGGAAATCACGCGGATACAATCCCTGCGTGCGAACCGGCACTTCCGAGCGGGGCGGGGCGTTGCGGCTCGGCGCAAATCCCGCGCCGATCTGTGCCGCGCCGGGGTGGCGGCCCTTGGCGCCACGCTGCTCCGAACGGGTCATGACTCGACGGGCTCCAGTGTCATGGTGGCCGTCATGCCGCCGCCGAAGCTGACGTTGATGACGTTCTTCTTGCTGATGCGTGTGTAGCTGCCTGCGTACTTGCCGCCGAATGCCAGGGGGTTGATGTTGACGTTCATCAGGTTCATGTGGACTGCTTCACCGTTCAGTTCCGGAAAGAGTTCCTTTGGGATGGGCACGAGCCGTTGGACGATCCAGGCACCGTTGTCGATGTGCTTCTCCATCAGCGCTTGCCAGTCCGCCTCGGAGGTCTCGAATCCAAGGAACACGTCCTTGCCGCCGTAGCTCTGCGCGGCCTTCAGCACCAATTGGTCCCGGTTGTCGGCGACGAAGTCCTTCAGGTTCACTTTGAACCCCATGAATTCGGTCTTGTCATCGCGGAACACTTCGGTCCACGGGACATGCTCCAGTACGGCTTGGCGTTCGGCGGCATTGAACCTGGACATCACGTCCGGCCGCCGGATGGCGGCGAGGATCTTCTTGTTGCCGACGATGACGCTGCGCGGCGAATTGACCATGCAGATCTCGCCCGCCTTGTACGCCTCGGCCAGGTCGCGGGCGCCCGGTTCGGCCACCAGTTCCTTGACGATCACGCGCTTGTAGACCAGGTCGACGCGCTTGTCGCCGAGGTACAGGCCGTCGTCGCGGCGCTCCATGTCGCGGGGGTCGGCAAAGACCGCGTCCACGCCGCTTTCTTGGAGATGCTGGATGGTGATGTCGATGTCGGGCTTGCTGCCGACGTCGTTCCAATCGGAGACGACCACGAACGGCTGGTCCGGGCGCCCGGGATGGCTACGCCGCCACGCGTCGTAGCATTCGTGCAGGGTCTCTGCCAGATGCAGCAGGCGCTGCCGGCTGCTGACATGGTACCGGCTGTTCATGTCGTTGCGGTCGAAGAAGTCCAGGAACGCATCGTGGATCACGTCCGCGTAGCCGGTGCCGCCCGGGCTGTCGCAGTTGAATTCGAGGAACTTGAGGTCCATGTCGTGCAGGAACGCGTCGAAGCGGGCCACCTGGATGGAGTGCGCGTAGCCTGGGTCCACGCGGTACAGTTCCATCTCTTCCGGACTCACATCCCACAGGTCCTGCAGTTCCTTGGACTCCAGCCAGAACAGGATGAACTTCTCCAGGGCGGAATGGATGCGTGACAAGCCCGTCTCCAGCAACCGGCGTTGGCTGGGCGAGATGAAGTGGGGCTTGATGGGGATCGGGATCGGCTTGCCGCCGTACATGGCGCCACGGCTGGAGGTGAAGCTCGTCATGGTCTCCAGTTCGGCGGCAGCCCATTCGGGGTCGTTGGCAAGGCGCACCATGTAGTCCATGTTGGCCCGCCCGATGGCGTCGATCACGTGGAGTCGTGGACCACCGCGCCTTGCCTTAAAGGGAACCCTGGCAGACCGGGGTCCCAGGCAGGGCCGTCGGCTATTGCGCCCGCTCCATCAGCAACTCTGCCAGGCGCGCAAGAGCATCGCGGCTCGGGCCCTCGGGGACGGCCTCGAGGCGCAAGAGCGCATCCTGGGTGTAGGTGCTGGCCTCCATCTGGGCGGCCGCGACCGCACCGGCGTCGAACAGGGCCGAGCGGACCTTGGGGAAATCCTGTTGCTTGCGCTCGGCGGGCAAGTGGCCGCCGCGGTCCTGGTAATGCAAGAACGGACTAGATTGGGTGCCGGCCAGGTAATCGGTGCCGGGGCGCTTGCCCGTCCACGCCGGGTCGCCCGTCACGTCCAGCACGTCATCGAGGACCTGGAAGGCGTGCCCGATGGCGTTGCCGTACGCGTACATGGCCTCGACCTGGTCGGCCTCAGCCCCTGCCAATTCGGCCCCGATGCCACAAGCGGCAGCAAGCAGGCTGGCGGTCTTGTCGCGGATGACGGCGGCGT
>JBFKXH010000205.1:0-3159 GCA_041638175.1 Thermoplasmatota archaeon | reverse complement strand
TCGTCGGGCAGCCGGTAGAAGGACTCATGGGGCAAGTCGCCTCCACAGGCGAGCGTACCCCCATGGGGTTGATCCCGGGAATGACCGCCTTCGGGATCGGCGCCATTTTGTTGATCGTAGGCATTTTCTTGCCGCTGGTGGGCATCGCCGGTCTGGTGATGGTGCTCTTCGGGGTCGCCACGTTCGCGCAGGCGGTATGGTCCCGATTGGAGCACCAGGGCGTTCCATCGGAAGATTAGGTAACAGATTGCGTATCCTTAAGCGCCCCTTGTGATTGGGCCGCGCGATAGGGATGCCGGTCTTCAAAGCCAAGGTCAAGGCGGAAGTGCTCAAGACGGTCCTCGACGCGGTCCAGACCCTCGTCGACGAGGCCAAGATCCAGGTCACGCCAGAAGGCATCAGCCTCAAGGCCGTCGACCCGGCCCATGTCGCCATGGTGGACCTGTCCCTTGGGAAAGGGGCGTTCACGGAATTCAGTGGCGAAGACATGGAGATGGGTGTCGACCTGGACAAGCTCAAGGACATCCTCAAGCTCGCATCCAGCGGCTCGGAGATCGGCTTGGAATACAAGGAAGACACGCACCGCCTGGTGTTCAAGATCGGCCACATCACGCGCCGCATGGCGCTGGTGGACACCACCAACATGGGTGACCCGAAGGTCCCCAACCTGAACCTTCCCAGCAAGGTCACGATTCTCGCTGGCGAACTCCAACAAGGCATCAAGGCCAGTGAAGCGGTCAGCGACCACATCGCGCTGGTGGCGACCAAGGATGCCTTTGAACTGGTCGCCGACGGCGACACCGACCAAGTGCACCTGAACCTCGGCGGCGACGACATCATCAAGATCGAAAGCCCCGAAGAGAGCCGCAGCCTCTTCTCGCTCGACTACTTTGCCAACATGGCCAAGGTGGTCAAGGGCGGCGACACGGTGACCCTCAACCTTGGCACCGACTACCCGGTCAAGATCGAGTTCGACATTGCAAGCGGTGGCGGCCACATCACCTACCTGTTGGCGCCGCGCATCGAATCGGATTGAGCATGACCCCCGTCCGCATCGCCATCGCAGCCCTCCTCATTGCCGGGCTCGCAGGCTGCGCAAGCCATGACTTGGAGGGCGGCGGCCACACCAAGGGGGTTCGTACCACCACCGAAGACTGCGGCAGCAGCGGACGGCTTCGCGCCGAATTCGGGGGCTCGGGCAGCGTCGACCTGCGTGTCGAAGACGGTGTCGGGCTCGTCATCTACCAGACCCATGTCGACACATCCGGTGGCGAGACCATCGACGTGAGCCTCAAGGGAAGTCCTGGGCAGTGGACCGCGACGGCCGATTTCGGTCAACTCCAGGGTTTCTCCGGCGGCTGGTCCATCGACCTGAAGTGTTGACCCGGGCATCGGTCCAAACGACTTATCCGTAGCGCGCCAGGGTGCCCAACATGCGTTGGTCCGTGGCCGTCGTCCTGCTTGTCGCCGGGTGCTTTGGAGACAGCACCGCATCCGTCGAGCTTGGCGGTGAGGGGCCGCGGGAGGCCGAGGCGACCGTCGCCTGTGGCGGTTCTGTCGATCTTCGAGCCACCGTCGCGCCCGAGACCGAGGCCCTGATCACGGTCCTCGATGGGGGCCGGGAGATCGCGTATCAGAAGCAATTGATGGGCCCCGCGGACATCCAGCGGGTCCTGGAAGGTCTTGAGGGCACCTGGACCTTGCAGGTCGACCGGGAGTCCGGTGGTCGCGTTGCCGCCGAGATCTCGTGCTGAACCGGCCAGGTCCGGGTCTGCCGACCCTGGCGCTTCCCCTCCACCGGGCTCACCCTTGAAGTAGCCGGCCTTCTTGGTCACGGCGTGGACCTGGTCCGGTTGGCGTACTACCCCTTCCTTCCTGAAGTGAAGGACACGGTGCGCGAGCTTGGGCCCGACATGCCGACGCTGCTTTCTGGCAACCTCCACGCGGGGGTCCGGGAGCGCGGCGTGGGCCGCATCGAGGGCAGCCTCATCGACCGCCGTATCCCGCAAACGGAGATCCGTAATGACCGGGACGCGTTGGCTGAGATGATGAGCGTCCCGATCGCCAGGATGCTCGCCGTCCTGCTTGCGGACCGGACCTTGATCACCCGCTACGCCGCCGCCGAAGGGGGCAAGTTGGAGGCCACATTGGCACAGGACCTGGAAAGCCTGCCCGCCATCTGCCAGGCCCTGGACGTGGCCGCCGACCGAGAAGGTGGACGATGGCGCATCCATTTTTCGGACTACTTGCAGGCGGCTCCCATCTGGGAGAATGACTGGAAGCTCATCCAACAACCCCTTGCCGGCGGCTACCTGCCACTCGACGACAGGCGCTTGGCGACCCTGTGCGGCAAAGCCCTTGAAGCGCGCATCCAACGGGAACTCCTGGCGGAGCTGGAGAAGCCGGTCCACGACGAAGTCCGCTTTGCCCTGCAACCCTACCTCGACGACCTGGGGCCCAAATTGGCAGAGGCTCGCGCGGACTGGAACACCGGTGACTTCGGGCCCGTGCAGGACCGCCTTTTCCCGCCGTGCATCCACAAGATCTTCGACGACATGAAGGAAGGCGTGATGATCACCCACCACGCCCGCTTCGCCATCGCCAGTTTCCTGGCCACCGTCGGCATGACCGCCGAAGACATCCAGAACTACTTCGCGGCGATCCCCAACTTCGACCCCGAAAAATCGCGCTACCAGATCACCCACATCGCCGGGGAACAAGGCGTCGAGAAGTACACACCGCCGGGCTGTGCGACCATGCAGACCAACGGCATCTGCCCCCTCGAACAACGGGACAACCTCTGTTTCAAGATCAAGCATCCCTTGAGCTACTACCGCGCCCGCCTCAAGTTCCAGCAGAAGGACCAGGCGGAAGCCGACAAGAAGATCGAACATGAACGGCGCAAGAAGGAAGCGCTTGCGAGGGATGCATGAGCGAAGCCCCCGCCAAATTCCCGCCGCCGGTCGCCACCACCATCGATTGGCTGCAACGAGAGTTCGGGAACTACTACAAACAAAACCCCCCCGCCATGCCCGATCGGTTCACCCGTCGGGAATTCGGATTCATCCTGTGGCCCGACCGGCCGGGTCCGCCTCCGTTCGTGCGCCACCGCGCCTATGATTCCGCGGCCCGCTTCCACAATTACCTCGGCTGGAAAGG
>JBFKXH010000204.1:0-3165 GCA_041638175.1 Thermoplasmatota archaeon | reverse complement strand
GTCTACCATGAGCGGGCCTTCGAGCTCGGGCGGGATTTCCAAGAAGACGCGGCCCACAAGGTCCGCTTCTCCGTGACCAGCTCCAACAACGACCTGGACCCCCCTATCTTGCACAAAGTGCTGTTCAGGCAGGCCGTGGTCCAGGCCGGTGACCGGTTAGAGTTCGACGTGCACCTTTCGGATGCCACCGGCGTCGCCTTTGTCGATGCCACCTTCAGCGGGCCCGGCGGCTCACCGTGGCTGCAAGCGGAATGCGCTCCGGTGAGCGGCAGGCAGGTGACCGCGGCCTGCTGGCTCGACACATCGCCCGAGCACCCCAACGGATTGTATTCACTGGACCAGATCGTGGCGTGGGATGTCAATGAGATCCAGAAGTGGTGGATGCTGGGCCAGGATCTGCAGCCCGACGAAGACCACCACACGACATTCCGCCTCAGTTCTGAATCAACAGACGAACAGGGGCCAGTGCTCATCCGCGTCGGTCTGCCGCAAGTGCCGGTTCCCCGCGGCGCGCCGTTCCAGGTACGCATCTGGGCCGACGACGACACCGCGGTCGACTGGGTCTACGTCACGCTCAACAACACCTCCGGCCACACGTATCGCCTGCAGAACATCGACATCCAGCCGACCGCGTGCACGCCTTGGAACAACCCGGACACGCCGATCGTCTGCATCGGCACGGTCCCCGAAGATTTCCCGCTCGGCAAGCTCAGCGTCAAGGGCATCGCGTTGATGGACCCGGCCACACACAAGACCGGCTTCAGCGTGCAGGGCAACTTCGAAAACGGTGACATCATCGGTGCCGGCAACGACACGTCGTTCTGGGTCGGGCCGCGCTCCATCAAGGCCTCCGTGGACGCTTTGGATCCCGAGATCGTCTACGTCAAGCCCGGTACGCTTGGCAACATCGTACTAAGAGGCCCCCTGTCGACCAATGTCACGTTCAACTTCGATGGCCCGAGCACGCTCGGCGTCTCATCGTGCGAACTTGCCTTCCGCCCGAGCGTCATCGGCTCCGTCTGCCAGGTCATCGTCCCGCCAGACGTGCCGCTTGGCACCTATACCCTCGACCGCATCGATGGGAAGCTCGGCGACCCGGAGATCTGGCTTAGGATCGAGGGCAGCCACCAGGCCGGCGGCGGGCCCCTTCCTGAGGACTGGCGCAAGTGGACGCGAGGCGGCGTCACGCTTGCCGGCTTCAACGGAGGGCCGGAGATCCGGCAGTCGGTGGAACAAGCCGATCCCGTGGCGCCGCCGGCGGTGGCGCCGGGCGAACCCGAGCCGAAGGCGCGATCGGGCAAGGATTCTCCCCTGCCCGCGGTGTGGCTCCTGGCCGGGCTGCTGATCGGCCTACGCCGCCGTCTAGCAGATGGCCCATAGCCACGCCGCCAGCAGCGTCCACCCGAACACGGCTGCTGCGACAAATCGCGTCATGAACCCCTTTTTGCGGGTCTTGTGTCGATATGCGAAGAAGGCGATGAGCGGCCCCAGACCGGCGCCGAACAGCCCAAAGAAGTGGAAACTCCTCTCGGGCACGCGCGGTCTCTTCCTCCTGGAGGCGGCGGCCTTTTTGTCGTGGCGGACGACCAGGTAACCGAGGACGTTGATGGCCACCCAGACGGCCAGGAGTACGTTGCAGATCCACACCATTTGTTGCAAAGAGCGCCAGCTGATAGCTCCAGATGTTTACACTCACGGATGCGAGATATTATACGTGGGGTGGCTCTGGGTCAACCGGTTCCGGACCGACGTAACCACAACCATCACAGATGGCGCGGGGGGTCCTTCGTCGGCCGGGATCTTTGAACCACACCCACACGCGCGGACCCCCCGCCCTTTTTGGCGCCGCTATCGCTATCAGGCAGGCCCGTGTCGCGCGGCCTGTGATGGAACTCCGCATCGATGGATGGCGCAAGGGGATCCGCTTCAGTTCTGCCCATATCACGCCGGAGCACAAGAAGTGCGGCCGGCTGCACGGGCACACCTACGCGATCCACTTGCGCATGCAAGGCGAACAGGATGAATGGGGCATCGTGTTGGATTTCGGTATCATTACGGATATGTTGAAGGAGATCGGCGATGAGATCGACCACCTGGTCCTGGTCCCGACCAAATCCAACCACTATTCGGATCTCGAGGTGAGCGACGATGAGGTGACGTTCCGCGTCACGGACCCATACACCGGAGAGCCGAAGCATTTCCGCTTCCCGCGCCAGGATTGCGCCATGCTGCCGTTGCCGTCGACGACGGCCGAGGACCTGGCCAAGTACGTCTACGACGAGTTCATGCGTCGCACGCCGTTCCAGACGCAGACGTTCTTCGTCGAGGTCGGCGTGGACGAAGGCTACGGAAAAGGTGCATGGTACTCCGACCGGAAGCCGCCGGGTGATGCTTGAGGCGGGCCCCAGAAGGCCGACCTGGGCAAGGAAGGCCAAGAAGCAGCGACGCCGCGCATTTGAGTGATTGGTCTGGGAAAATCCATGCGTCCAACGGCATTTATCAGAATGGCCCCTCAAGTGCAAATGTGCCGAAGCGTGCCGTCGTATTACTGTCGGGTGGATTGGACTCCACCACAGCGGCAGCGATGGCCAAGCGCGACGGCCACGAACTCTACGCGTTGAGCTTCGACTATGGCCAGCGCCATCGCCGCGAGCTCGAGAGTGCCCGCGAGGTGGCCAAGGCGCTGGGCGTGGCCCGGCATGAGGTATTGCCGCTGCCGATCGGCATGCTGGGGGGCTCTGCCCTGACCGATGATTCCATTGGCGTACCCGAAGCGGGTGACGACATCGGCGCAGAGATCCCTTCCACCTACGTTCCTGCCCGGAACACCATTTTCATCGCCTTTGCCCTGGCGTATGCCGAAGTGGTGCAGGCCGACGCCATCGTGCTCGGCGTGAACGCCATGGACTACTCGGGATACCCCGACTGTCGACCGGAATACATCGCCGCCTACCAGAAGGTCGCCGACCTGGCGACCAAGCAGGGCATCGAAGCCGGCGGCCCGCGACTTCTTACGCCCCTCATCGAGCTCAGCAAGGCAGACATCGTAGCCGCCGGACTCGAGGCCGAAGCCCCCCTACACCTGACCTGGAGCTGCTACCGCGGCGGCGATGTCGCTTGTGGCACATGCGAGTCGTGTGTCCTGCGCCAGCGCGGCTTCGAAGC
>JBFKXH010000203.1:0-3210 GCA_041638175.1 Thermoplasmatota archaeon | reverse complement strand
CGCAGAGCACCACCGGCACCCCCCGGCGACACCCCGCCTTGGATGGAAGGCCTGGACCGGTTCGAACGGTTCGCGGTCCTCGACGGCAGCAACCTGGCGTACCTGCATCTGGAAAAGGGGCATCCGACCTTGTTGCCCATCGAAGCCGCCATCGGCAAATTGACCGCGCACGGCTACCAGCACCAGGTCTGGGTCGACAGTTCCCTGTGGCATCAGCTCAAGGATCGTGCCCTCCAGGCGAAATTGGACCGCTACTTGCAGACGCCCCATTGGAGTCAGGCACCCAAGGGCGTGGAAGCAGATCGACCCATCTTGGAAGAGGCCGAGGAGCGGCGCGGCATCGTGGTCAGCGGCGATTCATTTCGGGACTACGAGGAAAAACATCCATGGCTTGTGGATGATCCACTCCGGGTCGTTCGCGCCTACATGACGAGTACGCTCGACCTACGCTTTGCCAATAGTCGGCAAGCGGCCCAGCAGGCACAGAAGAAGGACGCTCCGCCGGAGCGCTTTGGTCGCCAGGAATTGGACCGTCTCCTCTTGACCGCGTTCGATCAAGCGGACAACGGGGATTACGCCCTGCGCGTCTCCATGGCCGAGTCACTTCGCTACCTCGCGCCGGGCTTGCAGCCCAAGGACTACGGATTCTCGCGATTCACGGATTTCTTGATGGCCCAGGATCACCTGTTCACCTTCGAGCCCATGCTGCGAGACGGTGAGTCGCTGCCGTACCAGGTCCGCGTCAGGCTCCGTCACACGTCCAAGGCGCGATAGCTGCCGGCCTTGGGCTCATAGATGACGTCCGTGGCCAGCATGCGGATGATCTCCTTTTCAGACCGTTCCTCATCCAAGCCGGCCTGCTGCATGGCCGCCAGGTACTCGGCATGGGTGCTGAGCCCCTGCAGCCGGGTCAGCCAGGTCGCGATGAGCTCTGCCTTCTCGCTCTTGTTGACCGCCGCGTTGGCCTGGGCGGCCGCCGCCGAGACCGGTGAATCATGGCGCACCACGGGGCGGTGGTCGGCCAACATGATCTCGGCACGCTCTTCGTCCCGCAACGATGCGGCCGCGGCCTGGGCCTCGGCGGCCGAGGCGCCCTCCCAGAGCCGGGTCCGCTTGCGCAGGTCCACCTTCTTCTGGCAACGTGGACACGTGGCCGTGGCGTGGCGCAATTCTACGCTCCACGGCTGACGACATTGACTGCATCCGACGACGGCGAACACAAACCGTGGAGGGAGCCGCCTGACTTGGCGATTTCCCGGGCGCAGGTGAATCCACTTTTACATGGGCTGCGCGTCGCCGCCGCCATGGAGACGTGGCACGCCATCAAGGACATCCTTGAGGGCAAGCACACCGGCCAGAGCGTCCGCCTGCGCGGATGGGTCCACAGGCAGCGTAGTGGCGGAAAGATCGCTTTTTTGACCCTCCGTGACGGCACCGGCACCGTACAATGCACGGTCAAAGGCGGCATCGCCGACGACGACAGTCTGGAAGCTGCCAAAGGAGCGCTCATCGAAAGCAGCATCAGCCTGCTGGAAGGGGACGTGGTGGCCGACGAACGGGCACCCGGCGGGTTCGAGGTCAAGGCGACCAAGGTGACCGTCCACCAACGCGCGGAGGACTTCCCCCTGCGTGGCGAGCAAGGCACCGAATTCGAACTGGACAACCGCCACTTGTGGCTGCGCTCCACCCAGCTTTCCACGGTGCTTCGCATCAAGAGCCGGCTGCTCCATGCGGTCCGGGAATTCTACGCGGCCGAGGGGTTCGTCGAAGTGGACCCGAGCGTCATCACCACCAACGCCTGCGAGGGCGGCTCGACGCTCTTCACATTCGACTACTTCGGCCAGGAGGCCTATCTCAGCCAATCGGCCCAGATGTACCTGGAAGGTTGCATCTTCGGCAACCCGAAGGTGTACTCCATCACCAACAGTTTCCGCGCCGAAAAGAGCCGGACCAACAAGCACCTTACCGAGTTCCACCATCTTGAGGCCGAATATGCTTGGTGGGACAGCGAAGAATCCATGGCGTTCCAAGAGCGCATGGTGACCTACCTGGCCCATGACATCGCCACCCATTGCGAGGACGACCTGCGGCTCTTGGACCAAGACCCTGAGCGGCTTCTGAAGATCGGCACCTACGTCGCAGGCGAAAGCCTGGCCGACGAGCCCGGCAAGCGCTTCGGCCGCAAGACCTACCATGAAGCGGCGGCGGAACTCCGTGCCATGGGCTTCGAATTCCCCGACGGCGAAGACTTCGGCGCGCCCCATGAAAAGGCCTTGACGGAAGGACTGACCAACCCGACGTTCATCACCGATTGGCCCGCCGAGATCAAGGCGTTCTACATGCTGCAGGACCCAGAGAACCCCGACCGGGTCAAATGCAGTGATCTGCTTGGCCCTGATGGGTTCGGGGAGATCATCGGTGGCAGCCAGCGAAGCGAGGACATTGAATGGATGAAGCGCCGCCTGCAAGAGCAGCACGACCATGACGTGGCGACCGGCGAACTCCCAGAGGATGCGGTCCTTGACCTGGCGCCCTATGAATGGTACTTCGACCTGCGCCGCTACGGCAGCGTGCCCCACAGCGGATTCGGCCTTGGGATCGAACGCCTGGTCCGCTGGTTCGCCGGCGTAGACCACATCCGCGACACCCTGCCGTACCCACGGACCCCGAGCAGGGCGTATCCGTGAAGGAACTACAAAAGAGCCGAGAAGGCCAATCGGTCAGCGATGAGACCGTCGCCACATACACGGCCGCCAAGGGCTTCCTGATCGGCGAATGGTTCGGCGCCCTGTTGTTGCTCGCTTCCTTCATCCAACTCTACGTGTTCGGCTTGCGACCCGGCGCGGACTCGGACACATCCCTTGGCGTGGGCATCGCCCTGGCCGCCCTCGGCGCCTTCATCTTCTGGCGCAGCCGAGGCTACTACCTGAGCCTCGACTTTCCGTGGAAGCGCCCCTGGGAGATCGGTGCCATGGTGGTCGCTGCCAGCGGCGGCGTGTTCTGGCTCATGTTCCTCCTGGCATGGGCCTTGGTGCGTGCGGGCATCGAGATCTTCTGAACGCAAAGCAACAAGCAGCAATGTTGGCCAAAGCTTGCTCCGGCGACGTCTTGTTTTGCCAAACGGCCATGAAAGATTTACAAAGCGCGGCAGCACTCCAGCCCGATGGCCGCCTTCGGACCCCCTTTGCGAGACACTACCTTGCCGCCGGG
>JBFKXH010000202.1:0-3215 GCA_041638175.1 Thermoplasmatota archaeon | reverse complement strand
TTGAGCCACAGTTCGAAGCTCTGGTGGATGGTCTGGAAGAGCGCTTCGTCGGGGTGCGCCATGTCCTCTGGCGCCTTCTGCAGACTGAGCAGGTCGTCCACCCGTAGGTAGCGCTCATAATCAGTGGCGCCGGTGCCCTCCAAGAGAGGGCCTTCCGGGGCATCGCCGTGTTGGACCGGGCATCCGTGGCCGTGGACTTCTGTCATGGATTCTCCAATGCACAGATGTGCACAACGGCCCACTGGCCGTCCCCTCTTAGGCGTTGGGTTTGGCCAAGGCAAAAGGCACCATTCGACCCCCGTGCGGTAGGGTCTAAATACCTCGGGCCCAAAAAGGACATCTCATGGTTGTGCGACTTGCCGCCAAACTTGCCATTGGAACGACCAAATTCACGATCCGCCACGTCATCGTGCCCTTGGCCTACGCCGCGATCCTGGGCGCCGCCATCAGCGCTGCTGCCGAAAAGATCCGCGAAGCGACGCCCAAGGCGGAAGCGGTCATCCAACCTGAACCGTAGGCTCGATCCTGAGGGTCCATGGCCAGCAAATGGTCTCCGACCATCGGCGAACTGTTTGCCAAGCCGGTGCCCTTGATGGTGTACTACACCCTGCTGGTCATTTCGGTCGCCGCCTTCCAGATGCCGACATGGCCTGCCGTGATCCTGGCCTTTGTGCCCCCGCTCTATGCCACGGTCTCGTGGCTGCTACGACGGTGACCGCTTCCCCACCTTTTTGAGGCCAAGTCGGGTCCGGCCGTCGTGGCCGTGGAATTCACCCTGACCGACGAGCAACGGATGATCCGGGATATGACCCGGGAATTCGTACAGCGTGAGATCGAACCCCATGTTCGCCAATGGGAACGCGACGGAGACCACCCTCACGAGATCTACGACAAGATGGCGGCCCAGGGACTACTTGGCGCACCGTTTCCAGCAGAGGTCGGTGGCGGCGGGCTCGACGCCGTCAGCTATGCGATCTTGACCGAAGAACTCGCGAAGGGATGCAGCAGCCTGCGCACAAGCATCAGCGTCCATGGAAGCCTTGCTGGCTCGACGATCAAGTACTGGGCTGATGACGACCAGAAGGCCAAATGGCTCCCCCCCATGGCAGCCGGTGAGAAACTCGGCGCCTGGGCGCTCACAGAACCGGGAAGCGGCAGCGACGCCGCTGGGATGCAGACCACCGCCCGCAAGGACGGGGATGAATACGTCCTCAACGGCACCAAAGCGTGGATCTCCAACGGCGGCCTGGCAGACTACATCATCGTCTACGCCAAGACGGCGCCTGAGCTGCGACACAAGGGCATCTCGTGTTTCATGGTCGAGAAGGGCACGCCGGGCTTCGAAGTGGCCGGCATCGAGAGCAAGAACAAACTGGGCCTACGAAGCAGCCCCACGGCAACCCTTGCCTTCAACGACTGCCGCATCCCCGCGGCCAACCTGATCGGCAAAGAAGGGGACGGTTGGAAGAACGCCATGTTCGTCCTGAACCACGGGCGCCTCAGCGTGGCAGCCGGTGGCGTCGGCATCGCGCAGGCGGCCATGGACGCAGCGGTCAAGTATGCCACCGACCGGGAGGCCTTCGGCCGTCCCATCGGTCGATTCCAATTGGTCCAGGCGATGCTCGCCGAGATGGATGTCAACATCCAAGCAGGTCGCCTGCTCGTGTGGCAAGCGGCCCGGACGCGAGAGGCCTATGACCGGGGCGAAGTCACCCGCGACGACTGGACCCAAGCCGTGAGCCGTGCCAAGCTGTTCGTCGCGGAAATGGCCTTGAAGGTCTGCGAGGACGCGATTCAAGTCCACGGCGCCAACGGTTACACGGACGAATTCCCCGTAGAGCGCTACTGGCGCGACGCCAAGGTGCTCGGGATCTACGAAGGCACCAACCAGATCCAACGCATCATCCTCGGACGCCTGATCACGGGGTTGAAGTGATGGCCGACGCCAGCGACTTCGATGAAGGCCCCGCAGGCGCGGCCAAAAAGCCAGACTCCATGTTGATGGTGACCACGGACGACATTCCAGGCCGCGCGGTCCAGGCAGTGGGGTTGGTGCGCGCCAGTGTGGTCCGAGCACGGCACATCGGCAGCGACATCGGTGCCGGCCTGAAGGGGCTGGTCGGCGGCAAGATCCGCGGCTACGAGAAGCTGCTGGAGACCGCACGGGAAGAAGTCCTGCACGACTTGGCCGCCGCAGCCCAAGCGATGGGTGCGGATGCCGTGGTCTGCCTGCGCTTCAACACGTCGGATATCATGCAAGGCAATACAGAGGTCCTGGCCTACGGCACCGCCGTGAAGTATGCCTGACCTTTGGCTTGCCGTCGGGCACGACCGGGACGCCCTGTTCCACGACGACCGTGGGTTGGTGGATGCCTTTGCCGACCACGGGATCGAGGCCACGCCCAAGGATTGGAAACGGATCCTCCCCGATGGGACACCCGTCTTGATCCGCACGCCCTGGGATTACGCCCAACACGCGACCCGTTTCATGGCCTGGCTGGATGCATTGGACGAAGCCGGCGGCGCCGTCGTCAATCCGACCGGCCTCATGCGCTGGAACCTGGACAAGCGCTACTTGCTCGATCTCGAAGTGAAGGGGCACACGATCGTGGACACCCGCGCTGCGACTTCGTTGCAGGCGGCCACTGCGGTCGCGACCAAAGCAGGATGGTCTGACGCCATTGCCAAGCCCGTGATCGGAGGCGGTGCCGAAGGGTTGCACCGGATCCAAGAAGGCAAGCTGCTCCCGGTGGCGGCGGAGGGCAACGCCTGGGGTGCTGCAGAGGCGACGGGTCGGGTGCTGGTCCAACCATACATGCCAGAGATCCAAAACGGCGAATGGAGCCTCTTCTTCTTTGGCGGTGATTTCAGCCACGCCGTGCTGAAGTCCCCGGCCACCGGAGATTTCCGCGTCCAAGAAGAACACGGAGGCACGACGCGGCCTGCCACACCACCCGGACACGTGGAGGCAGCGGCCCGCGCCATCGTGGCGGATGTGCGCGAAGCGGTCTATGCCCGCGTCGATGGATTGGACGTGCGCGGACGCTTCCGACTCATGGAGCTTGAGTTGATCGAACCGGAACTGTACTTCCGGTATGCGCCGAACGCGATCGATCGATTCGCCGAAGCGGTCGCATCGCGCCTCTGAGAGCCCTCAATAGAGGTGAGGTCGCAGGCGCGGAATGAACGCCATGCGCACCGCCAGGCGCGTCAGG
>JBFKXH010000201.1:0-3224 GCA_041638175.1 Thermoplasmatota archaeon | reverse complement strand
GATGCGTTCCGCTTGGAGCGACACTCGACCCACGTCAGCGACCACCTGTCGGAGGATCAGATCCACCATGTGCTCGACGAGATCGGCGCCAAGGTGATGGTCCCGATCCATTCGGAGACGCCTGGCCTTACGAAGGACAAGTACGAGAGTAGGACCGGCAACAAGGCACTCCTGCCCGAATGGGGGCAGCCCTTGTCGCTTGTCTAGTGCTGGTCCTCGAGCCACCGCTCGGCATCGATCGCGGCCTTGCAACCACTGCCCGCCGCCGTGATGGCCTGCTTGTAGCGATGATCAAAAACATCGCCCGCCACGAACACACCCGGAATGTTGGTACGGGTCTCGTTCTTTCCTTCCGGGACGATGTAGCCGCCCTCATCCAGGTGCAGCTGTCCCTTGAACAGGTCCGTGTTGGGCTTGTGGCCGATCGCCATGAAGAAACCGTCGCAGGGGACCTCCTTCTCGGCCTCGCCGACCGTCGACTTCAGACGCACGCCCTCCACGTTGTTCTCTCCGAGTACTTCGGCGACCTCGCGGTTCCACTCGATGTCGATCTTGGGGTGGTCCATGGCACGCTTGGCCATGATCTTGCTGGCCCGGAATTCGTCGCGGCGGTGCACAATGGTCACCTTCGTGGCGTACTTCGTGAGGAACGTGGCTTCCTCCATGGCCGTGTCGCCACCTCCGACCACGACCACCGCCTTGTCCTTGAAGAAGAAGCCATCGCACGTGGCGCAGGCGCTGACGCCTCGGCCCATCAGGCGTTGTTCGGACTCGATGCCGAGCCACTTGGCGCTGCTTCCGGTCGCCACGATCACGGTCTTGCCTTGGTAGGTCTCCCCGTGGGTCTTGACTGAGAACGGACGCTCCGTGAAATCGACCTCGATGGCATCCTCTTCCACGAACTCGGCGCCAAAGCGCTCAGCTTGCTTGCGCAGGTCCTGCATCATCTCGGGTCCGCCGATCCCTTCCGGGTAGCCCGGGAAGTTCTCCACGTCGCTCGTCAGCATCAATTGACCACCGGCCTCGAAGCCCGCGACGACCAGCGTCTTCAGGTACGCCCGGCTGGAATAGATGGCGGCCGTGCAGCCTGCCGGGCCGCTGCCGATGATGATGCAATCGTACACGCGCCGGCCACAGCCCTGCGCTTTTTGGGCGTGCTGGTGCGGGTCAATAGGCGGCGACGGCTGCGTCGGCCTGGATCAATCCATAGCCAGAGGCGCCATTGTGTGATCCACCCGCCAAGGACTCGGCCGTATCGGCCAGGACCTGCTTGATCAAGTAGACGTCCGCCCGGCCATTGAGCGGTGGCTTGCCTTCGAGCATCAGGGCCACCGTGCTGGTCACGAACGGCGTCGCTTGGCTCGTACCCTCGGCAAAGACGAACGAATCGCCTCGCCAGGCGCTCAGGATGCCGACGCCAGGTGCCACCACCTCGGGTTTCTGATGGGGTTCGCAACGACCCCCTGCCGAGAACAAGCCGGTCGTGCATTGGTTGGCCGAGCTGTCCCCTCGGTTGCTGAAGCCTGCCACCTGCTTCTTGCGATCCACCGCACCCACCGCGAGTACCCCTTCGATGCTTGCCGGGAACGAGACGTCCTCTGCACCTTCTTCTTGCTCGTTGCCAGCCGCGGCGACCACTACGATGCCCTTGTCGATGGCGCCATTGATGGCATTGGTGATGGCGGTCTGCTTGCGCTGCTCTTCCGGGTTGAGGATGCCTTGCAGGGTCGTCAGCAAGCCGCCGCCGAGGCTGAGGTTGATGATGTCCGCGCCTTGCTGCTGCGCCCAGTAGATGGCATCATCGATCAAGTCGGCGCGGCACGAGTCTGGCTCGCATACCCGTGCCACCACAAGGAGGGCCCCCGGGCTTCCGCCTCGCAGATCGACGCCGCTGACGAGCTTTTCGCCGAAACTGCTGCCGCGGGCACTGATGATCCCTGCGACGTGCGTGCCGTGGCCGCTGTCATCGTACGCCTCCTTGGGCTCGTCGGCCGTTCCCAGGAAATCCCGGAAGGCAATGAGTTCCCCATTGCTCTCCTTGCCGTCGCGAAGATGCTCCATGCTCGGGTGCTTGGTGTTGATGCCCGTGTCAAGGATCGCGATCACGACGCCCTTGCCCCGACCGCCGTCGCTGTAGGCGGCGTCCAGTCCGGTCATCTTGAAGGCCCAGTCACTACGCTCTTCGCCCCCAAGGCATCCTGCAAAGGAGACGAGCAACAGGACCGTGATGGCGACGCGCATCGAGTACGACATTCGGGGCGCCTTGGTCAAAAGTGTTGTCTTGTCGCCATCAAAGGCGAAGCAAGAGCGCAATGTCTGCGACCACGGGCATGCGGTACCGCTCGCCCAATGCGACCTTGAAGATCCCTGCCAGCATCAAGAGTGCGTACAGGGCGGTCGCCACGAAGACCACGCCGATCAAGATGGTCTGCACCACGGTCAGGTCATCCGGGATGAACAGAAGGACGATCATCATCACGAACGAGATGATCGCCCACAGGACGAACAGGACGCCACTTTGCCGGGCGTGGAACTGGACGAACATGGAGTCACGCTTGGCCTTCAACGGGATGATGAAGAGAAGCGGAAGGTATCCGATGATTCCCAAGAGACGTTCGGCGCCGCTGATGCGCATGGACAGCCGTTCGATTCTGGGGTCGCTTAAAGGGTTATTGAAGAGACGATGCGAACCGACATGCGGCGATCGCCACCCCTGGGGGCCTGGCCCAGTCCCGCCTCAGATCAGTTGGAAGGGCTTGCCCGTAAGCTTCTCGAAGGCTTCCTTGTAGCGAGCGCTCGTGCCGGCGACCAGGTCGTCAGGCAGCCGCGGACCAGGCGCCGTCTTGTCCCAGTCTTGGGTCTCGAGCCAGTCGCGCACAAATTGCTTGTCGAAGCTGGGCTGGCCCTGACCCACCTTGTACTCGTCAGCAGGCCAGAAGCGGCTGCTGTCGGGGGTCAGCACTTCGTCCATCAAGACAATGGTGCCGTCGGCGCGGCGCCCGAATTCGAACTTGGTGTCGGCCAGGATGATGCCGCGCTGGGCAGCGTAATCACGGGCCAACTTGTAGATCTTCAGGCTCGTGTCGCGCAGCCATTCGGCGGTCTCTTGCCCCACGATGTCACACGTGACCTCGAAACTGACGTTCTCGTCGTGGTCTCCGATGGCGGCTTTGGTGCTCGGCGTATAGAGGGGCTCGGGGAACATCTCGGACTCCTGCATGCCT
>JBFKXH010000200.1:0-3227 GCA_041638175.1 Thermoplasmatota archaeon | reverse complement strand
GTGCCGGGTGTTGTACCGGCGCGCCTGGTAATCGGTGCAGTTGCTGCAACTGACCACTTCCCGGTACGCCCCCTGGACAGGCATCCAGGCCTCGATGTCCAATTTCTTGGCGGCCACGGTGCCAAGGTCCCCCGTGCAGATGTTCACCACCCGGTAGGGGATTCCGAGCGCTTGGTACAAGGACTCGGCGTTGGCAATCAATTCCTGGTGGATCGCCCAGGAATCCTCTTTGGCCGCGTAGACGAACTGTTCCACCTTGCTGAACTGATGGACCCGGAAGATCCCTTTGCTGTCCTTGCCGTGCGCGCCCGCCTCCTTACGAAAGCATGGGCTCACGCCCGCATAGCGAAGCGGCAAGTGGTCCGTCTCGAGGATCTCTCCCATATGGAGCGCCGCCAGGGGGTGTTCGCTGGTGGCGATCAAGAACAATTCCGGCGCGTCGTCCTTACCGGCACCGGCGCCTGCTTCGACCCGGTAGATGACGTCCTCGAAGTCCGAAAGGTCGACCGCGCCCTCGATGGCCTCCCGGCGCAGCATGTACGGGGGCTCGATGGGCGTGTAGCCCTTCTGTTGCAAGTGTTGCAGGGCAAAGAACTCGAGGGCACGACCCAGCATGACCAGGTCGCCTTTGAGGTAGAAGAAACGACTTCCGGCCGCACGCGCTGCTCGTTCTAGGTCCGCCACGTCCAGCGTCTCGAGAAGATCCACGTGGCTGACCGCGTCGAAGGCATGGGTCGGCTGACCCCCCCAGTCCCGCACGAGCTGGTTCTCGGCGTCATCGGCCCCGACAGGGACCGATTCGTGCATCAGGTTGGGTAGGCTGCGAAGCAGAAGGTCTCGTTGGGCAGCGGCATCGGCGACCTCCGATTCCAGTGCCTTGATGTCTGCGGCCACCGCTTGCATCGCCGCGACGGCAGGTCGCGTGTCGTCACCCGCCTTCTTGGCCTCGCTGATCGCCTTGGCTGCATGGTTGCGCGCAGCACGTTGGTCATTGAGCCGCTGAAGGCCTTCGCGCCAAGCCGCATCGTGCCGGAGCAGGTCGTCCACGATGGCCACCGGGCGGCCTCGCTTCTCCAGGTCGGCCTTGACCACTTCGGGCGTCTCACGCAGCAGCTTGATGTCAAGCACTGAAGCAGGCCACGGAGCGCTCCTCTTTCAGGGTTTCACTCGAGTCCGGTCGCCCGCAGGCACCCGAGCGCATCATCCAACGTGCGCAGAAGGCCCATCGGCGTCGTGGCCTTCGCTTCTAGGATCAAGTGATCTGCGACGTGGACATCCAGATGACCGTCGTTGTCTGGGGCCAAGGCGGCGGCACAGGCATCCGCATCTGGCACGGCGAGTCGGAGGGTCGCTTGGTTCACGGGCCCCCCATGAAGCCTTGGGCCATGAGGGCTTCGTCGAGCGCCTCCAGGAACGCGGGCCACGCATCGTCTGGGATGACGGCGCCGCTTGCGATGGGATGCCCCCCGCCTTCGTGCCCGACGGAAGACGCTGCAGCTGCGATGGCGACACCGAGGTCCATGCCCGCAGCCACCTGCTCATGGGTCCCGCGGGTGCTGACCTGCCAGCCGTCTTCGCGTGGCGCCCTGACCAACACAGGACGGGTGCGGTCTTCCAACCCGTGCACCATGCCGATGCCCGCGGCCATCCCGGTCAGCGCCGGGTCTTCGACCGAGGCCCATTGGATGGCCTGCCGGGTCTTGGTGCCTTCGAGCAAAGCCCCCAAAGCGCGGCCGAGGCGGGCCTTGTAGTCGAGGAAACGATCCAACGCCGCCTGCTTGCCATGCCCGAACAAGAACGCGATGCCCGCGGCCCCATCCCCGAGGCGACCGCACGCATCAACGATCCGGAAGCATTGGCGCAGGCCTACGTCGAGGTCGGGGTCCCAAAGCACCTCGTGGGTCGTCTCAGGCGGGTCGCGACCCTGGCGAAGAAGGTCTTGTGTCCAGGCGCTGGCTACGGCGACCGCCTGTTCCCGATCCAGGTCTTCCGCCTCGACGTGGGGGTCGATGCCGTGGGTCTTCAACAGAGCTCCAGGGTCTGCCACGCCTGCGCGGCGCAGCGCTTCGGCCAGGTCGACACCGATCAGCCGCAGGACACGCCGCTTCGTGATGGCCCCGGACGCCAAGCCCGCCTGGACGAGCTCCAGATTGTATCCTTGCCACCCGCCTTCATGCTGCCAATCTCCGATCGCGCCGGGCAGGCCGATGGCAGCCACGGATTCCGGCGCTCCCAGCGCGGTGGCAAGAGCGACGGCGGTGGTCGAAGCGCTGGCGTCGCGGCTTCCGTCCAGGCCCTCGAGGCGGGGATTCAGGATGGTGACGGGGGCCCGTGCCGGGACGTTGTGATGGTCGATCACGATGACGGTACGGCGTGTTTCCGTTTGCAGGGCGGCAAGGGTCTCCAGGTGACTGCTTCCTTTGTCGACCAGGATGAAACCGTCACAGGCTTCGTCGGCAAGGCGTTGGTAATCCGCGGTCGTCTTGCCACGGCTGGGGCGGATCTGGAAGCTGTGCCCGATGGCCATGAGGCCTTTGGCGATCACGGCCGCGCCGCACAGACCGTCGGCATCGGTATCGCAATCGATGAACCAACGCGTGCCTCGAGGATGTTCGAGGATGCGTGTCGCGACACGCGCAGCCGCATCCTCAAGGGTCATGCGGCGCCGAAGGGGAAAGGGAAGGAAAAGGAATCGGCCAAGCGCCTAGTCGACCAGGAGTCGAGCACCGTCGCGAGTGTACTTCCACGACGCCTCGAGTTGGTCGTGCTTCTGGTAGTACTTGGCGAGCTTGCGGATGCGCGCTTCGATGAGCTCGAGGCCGCGCCGGTTGTGCAGGTCCTTGCGGTTGTGTTGCAGGTGCTCTTGCAGGTTGATGGCACGGCGGATCAGGTTGGTCAGGTCCTGCGGGACCTTGGCAGCGATGCCGGCTTCGCTGATGATCTGGCCGATCTTCTTGCCGGTCACCTCGTGGACGCTCGGCACACCGTAGCTGTCGCGCAGCTGCAGACCGATCGCGGCCGGCTGGACACCGTCCTTGGCAAGTTCGACGACCTTGGCCTCGATCTCGCGGGGCAGCATGGTGACCCACTCGGGGGCTTGGTCGCGCACAGGCTTCATGGATCCTTTTCGGGACATGGGGTAACTCCGTTCAGGCAGCGACGTCTTGCGAGCGCCGAGACCTGACTAAGGCGGCCGACTTGGAGGTCGTATAAGACCTATTCGGCAG
>JBFKXH010000199.1:0-3249 GCA_041638175.1 Thermoplasmatota archaeon | reverse complement strand
GCATGCCGCTGGAGGGCTTCATGGACGAGATCGGCACGGTCGTGTACGACTCCGACAACGCCACCCAAAGCAACCGGAACGCGGACTTCAGCCTCGTGCAATTGGATGACGGCCTGAACCTGCAGGCGCATCCTCAGGTCTTCAACCGCATCGGGCCCAATGGGTTCGCCACCGATGAAGACGTGGCGATCGGCGATGTCATCGAACACCACGGCTACGGCATGGTCTTCGGTGATGTGGAACAGACCCGCGACCGCGAAGGCATCTTCAGTGGCTGGAGCGGCGGGCCGGGCCGGGATTACTGCTCCGAGAGCCCCATTTGGTGGGGTGACTCCGGAAGCCCGGTACTCCATCAGGATACGCAGAAGGCATTCGGCATCGTCAGCCGCGCTGGTTGGGTCAGCTGCATGCCCAACGCCCAGTTGATGGGAGCGACCCTCGAATACATCTTCGACGAGCTGGCACAACACGGCTGGACCGGCATCGAACTGGCAACGGTCTAGGCCCACCGGGTCCAGGCCATGGCTACAGGCATCGTGGAAGGCAGCGAACCGTTTCAGGCACTCCATGCCGCCATCGGTGAATTGCTCAAGCAGCGCTGGCCGGACACGCACCTGGGCCACGTCTTCCCCGACACCAAGTTCGCCATGGTCGCGTGGCTGATCCCCTTGACCGATGCACCCCCCGAATCGTCCTGGAAGGGCACCATGCCCCGCGATCTCTTCGTCGTCGGCCCCACGGAGAAGAAGGCAGGCATCACGATCCACATCTGGCATCCGAACCACCCCTACTTGCTCAAAGAGAACGCGGACTGGCTCAAGAAAGCAGGCTACAAGCCCATGGTAGGATGTCTGCAATGGAACCGCAAGGCCTCCCCCGATCTGGCTGCGTTCGCCCAGCTCTTGGACCAGATCTCGTGAGCGAGCGTCTTTGGCTCACGGAACCCGGCCGCAGCACCTGCCTCGCGACCGTCCAGGCCGTCGAGGGGGACTGGTTCACGGTCGACCGGGCGTTGTTCGCGCCCCAGAGTCGCGCCTGCCGCCACCCCCAGCCCGCCGACAAGGGAACGGTCTGGATCGAGGGGGAAAAGCGCCGACTCGACGCCATCCGCGATCGTGCCAAGGAAATCTGGTATCGACTGCGCGGCACCACACCCCAGGTCGGGGCGAAGCTCCAATGTGAACTGGACGCCGATTGGCGCGATGCCATGGCCCGCGGGCACACGCTGCTGCACCTCTTGATCGCGGCCAGCGACGCGACGATGACCGCGGATCCTGAAGTACGAGGCAACGGCCACGCGCGCCTGACATTCCAAGAATTCCTGGCCCCCGGTCGCATCGACGGGTGGTTGCAGCAAGTGCGACGATGGATCGAAGCCGATCTCCCGCTGCAGAGCCGGTACGTGGATCACCATGAGGCACTCCGTTTTGCGACGCCACAGCGATTCCATCCACCAGATCCTGTGCCGGGCGGCATCGCATCCCTTGTGATTGTACCGGACGTCTGCGCCTACCCCTGTGATGGCCGTCACCTGGACCGCACCGGCCGCATCGGGACCCTGCGACTTGCCCATGCGGGCATGGGCAGCCAGGGTTTCGTGATCGTGGTCCAAGGATAGGCCCACTGCGGCCCGCAACGCTATGCCAGGACGGGTCCCTCTTGCTGCACGACCACCCGCATGGGCGTGGACCCGATGGCCGCCGCCATGGCACCCGTATCATTGCCCGAGACATCGCTCATGACCATGTACGCACGACCATCCGGGCCGAGGGCCGCGCCTTGCACGTGCCGGCTTGCCTCGGGGCCATCATCGACGGCCAGCATGACGTTGTCCACGACCAGACCCTCGGCAGAAACATGGACGTGGGCGAAGTACCAGTCCGTGTTGGCACCGTCGATCTGCCCCCAATTGAGCAACAGACCGTCACCGTTCTTGTTGCCGTCCAAGTAGATGCTACTCACACCTGCACTCAAATTGATGGTCAGCACCTGGAAACTCTCCCCGTCGTCCGTACTGGCCGCGATCTTGATGCCCCCGACGTCTGCACTGGGGTTGGCCATGGCGCCGAACCAAAGGGTGCCCGCCCCGTCGAAAGCGGCCTGGCCGTAGCGCCCGATCTGGGACGGCGTGGAATCGGTCTCGGCAGGCGCCACATGACTGGCCTCGAAGACCGGCCGTTCCCACGTGGTGTAGATGTCATCCGCAAAGCCCATCGTGGCGATGTAGCTGTTGCCGCGCTGGTGCGCGACGGCGAACAGACCGTCATCACGAAGGTCCGGGATGCCTGGGATCCCTCCGCCGCCGTCGGCGCATAGGTTCCATTGGATGTCGCTGGCCACATGACCGACCTCGGCGGGCGCTGCCGGCGGCACCTTCATCACGGCGATCTGCGCCGGGCCACCGCCCGGGTTGTTGACGATGAAGAGGGTGTCATTGGCGTACGCCGCCCAAGGTCGGTCCTTCAGCGGCACGGGCGTGCAATCGTTGCCTTCGTTGGCCAATTGGCCGTGGTCATAGGCCTGGGGATTGTAGTAGCAGTTCTCGGCACCATGTTGGCACCAGCCACTGATCAAGAAGGAGTGGAGGTTGATGTCGACGCCCCACGACTGTCCGTTGTCGCCGGCCACGATGAACACTTCGTCGGAGAAAGGACCGCCGGCGGTCTGGCCCGGACCTGGATTCTGGGCGGGCCCTACGGTGGCCATGTTCAACCAACTGGCGCCGTCATCGGTGCTGACGTATCCAGGTGCAGGGACCACGCCGACGCCGGTGCTGTGTGCGCTGACGTAGATCGTGCCATCTTGGGCCACGTCGATGGTCGGCTCATAGAGGCCGTGTCCTTGGTGGACGGCCACGTCGATGACGGATTCCGAAAACGAGGGTGGCGCGACCACGGGCGGCGCCACGGGTTCCGGTCCTGGTTCAGGGTCAGTCGCGGGGTCGCTCTTGGTGCACCCGGCCAAGGTGATCAGCAGGAGCGCGCTCCAGACGAGGGTTCGACGCATGCGCGGCGATGGAGACCGCCCGGGGAAAAGCCTTGTCGCAGCGCCATGGCACGACGTCATGGCACGCGCCCCTGAGCACGACCCCTTGATCCCTGTGCAGCAGGGACCCTTTGAGCCTCCAAGCTTGGATGGATCCCGAATTCATGTCCAGCGGGAGCGTGGCTTCATGGTGCACAATCGATGGTGATCGCGCTGGGGGCGCAAAGGCGGCGGAACGTGCCCTGAAGTTCCGTGCTGGCCAGT
>JBFKXH010000198.1:0-3291 GCA_041638175.1 Thermoplasmatota archaeon | reverse complement strand
GCCGGTCCTCGTCGAGATGTGGGAGAATCAGAATTTCTACTTCGTGACAAAATTCGAATTCAACGTCAATGACAGCACCAACAAGGCGTTCGCCTTGAGCACGGTGCAGATCGACACCCAGAACCCGCAGCACTTCGACATCACCTACACGGGCGAAGACGGAGTCGAACACACGCCCCTACTCCTGCATACCAGCATCAGTGGCGCCATCGACCGCAACCTCGCTGCCATCCTCGAGACCGAGGCCATGAAGCGTGACCGGGGGGAGAAGCCGAGCCTGCCGTTCTGGCTCTCTCCGACCCACGTACGATTCCTGCCGGTCAGCGACGAATTCCAAGCCAAGGCGCTCGAGCTGGCCGATGCGATCAACGACATGGGCGGCCGTGCCGACGTGGACGATTCCTCCGCCGGGATCGGCAAGAAGATCCGTACCGCAGAGAAAGAATGGGTGCCGCTCATCGCCGTCGTCGGCGAGCAAGAAGCCGCCAGCGACCTCTACAACCTGCGTGTGCGCAAGGCAGACTGGCTCGAGCGGGCCGGTATGGCGTTGGACGAAGACGAAGGGCAGAGCCTGGGCAACTACACGGTCCCGTGGCCCGCCCTGGTCAACCTGATCGAGGCCAACCTGCAAGGGCACCCGCGGGCACCGTTGCCGCTTCCCGTGAAGCTGAGTCAGCGTCCGATCTTTAGGGGCTGACCTCGACGTAGACCCAGAACTCGGCGTCGATGCGCCATTGCAGGGCCTCGCCGTGCCAGGGAGTCCAGACTAGGTCCAAGGGCATCGCAACGGCCTCGTCGTGGACTACGTTGGAGCACCCGCCTTCATCTTCGGGCGGGTGGGATGCGCCGTGCTCGACGTCGGGCGCAGTCTCCACATTGATTTGGAAATCTTGTTTGGCGTGTGACGCGAAGGCGATCCACAGATCCCACGCATCGTCCTCAAGATTGAATCTGGCATCCTGCGTCCCTCCACCGAAATGGTTCCCATTGGCGTCAGGCACGGCCCACCGGGCCGTCAAGACTCCCCCGGTGCCCGTGGCGCGCCAACCAGGCTCGTACGTACCCGAATCGAAGCCGAACATCTCGCACGCGCTCATGGATTCGAACGAAACATCGCCGATTTGCGGCTCCGGAAGCACCGTCGGCACCATGAGTGCTTCGCCTTGCGCAGGTGCGAAGGTCGCCGTGAGGTTGACGTCCCCGGCAGGGGCGCCGGTCATCAGTGCAGCCTCGCCGGTGCCATTGCCGGATGCCCGTACCTCGCCGTTCACAAGGCATCCGACCTCGATACCGGCGTCCGCCTCCCAGCTGCACCAGAGGGCCCCATTCTGCGTGTACCACAGGACGGATCCGCTTGCCGCGCCTGCACTGAACAACGGGGTATCGTAAAGGATTAGGTCATCTCCCGTTGGCAGTTGGTCTGGCCGATGCTCCGGCGTGACCGGCTCTTCAGCGGCAGGGCCGGACCCATCACTACACCCCGTCAACAGCAACGCTAGGGTGGTGGCTGCGGCAATCCGTTTCATACCACCGTCACAATGAACTCGTCGCTCCAGTAGTTGAAGACCTCGTCTCCCTCAAGGCGCATGTGGCCGCGGACGTACCAGGTGCCGGGTTCCATGTTGCAGACCACGTGGAAGGTATCCGGAGCGACGCCGCCTTGATGGGCGCAGCCTTTGCTCTGGCCGAACGCCGCCATCGGGTCGGACTGGGTCGCATTCCAGTAGTGGGCCCCGATGTGGTCGGAGTCCCCTTCCATACCGCCCGAAATGACCAAGTTGAACGACACCGCCTCCACGGGCCCCTCGGGGGCGCCTTCGATGGTCAAGGTGAACGTGTCCTCATCGAGTGTTTCGGTCTGGGTGCATCCGGCGAAAGCCAACATCACGAGTGCGGCGAGAATGGTACGCATCACGGGGCATCCATGTGCCCGCGATTTGACGTTTTTGCACCCAACCACACGGTTTTGACCCGGTCATTCGATGGGCACGGTATGGCGCCTGAAACAGCCACCAAGAACGCCGAGCCCCTGACCGCTGAGCAAGCGCCATGGACCTACTGGATGGAGACGGCGACGCATTTTGCCCATTTTCCGCTGCGGCTTGCCTTGGTGGCCGTTTTCACCTACAAGTTCATCACCAAATTCCAGGGCATCGAAGCGTTTGCTGAAATGGCGGCCATCCCGGTCTTCGCGGCCGTCCTCGTCGCCCTGGCCGAGGTGGCCATCGTCGTCTTGGTGATCGCGGGCGCCATCGATCATCTACCCATGGCCGATCGCATGACCCGGAGCGCCGGGCTGATCACCGTGTTCATCATGATCGGCGCCATCGGGCTGATGCATTGGCCCGAGTGGGCGTTCACCAATGGCGGCATGGAGTACAACGTGGTCCTCATCATGATCGGGTTGTACTTGGCCATGCGCGGCAATCGCATCTAAGAGGTACGAGCCCCTGTCGTGGTCGTTGGCCTTCGACGATTGGGCCCTTGGGCCTGCCCCACAATTGCCCGTGGACAGCTTCGTCAAGCGGCGCGAGCGACTCATGGATGAACTCGGCGATCGCGCGCTGGTCGTCGCGACCAACCCCGAGACGACCTACTCCCATGATGTGGAGAACCGCTTTCGGCCCCACAGTGACTTCTGGTACCTGACGGGTTTCAATGAGCCTGGCGCCGCATTGGTCCTGGCGGGCGGCAAGAGCACCCTTTTCTTGCGGGCTCGTGACCCGCAGGCAGAGGTCTGGAACGGCCGTCGTCTCGGCTTGGAGCGGGCCCAAGAGTTCGCCATCGATCAGGCGTTCGATACGAGGGAATTGACCGAACGGCTGCCCAAGATGATCGGCAAAGATGATCTGGCGGACGTGGACCACGCCCCCGATGTGGCGGCGTTGGTCGAGGGACGCGAATCGGGCGCCCCGATGATCGCCGAGATGCGCCTTCGCAAGGATGCCGAAGAGATCGCCATGTTGCAGAAGGCCTGCGACGTCGGGGTCTCCGCCATGCAGGAAGCGTTGCCGCTTGCGCGGCCTGGAAGCCACGAATACCAGGTGGAGGCCGCCTTGGTGGCCCATTATCGCGCCCAGGGGAGCACGGGCCCGGGCTACCCCCCGATCGTCGGGGCGGGAGCCAATGCCGCGATCCTTCACTACATCGAGAACCGTGCGCAGATCAAGGCCGGGGACATGGTCTTGGTGGACGCGGGCTGTGAATGGGGCTATTACAATTCAGACATCACCCGCACAGTCCCCGCCGACGACGGATTCACCGAGACCCAGGCCGACCTGTACGCGCTGG
>JBFKXH010000197.1:0-3321 GCA_041638175.1 Thermoplasmatota archaeon | reverse complement strand
GGCATCTCCAGCGAGGACAACGCCCGCGCCGTCGATCCCGGCTTCGACCTCATGACCGCCGAGCAGAAGCGCACCATCGTCGCCGAGGTCGAGACCGCACTGAAGCTCTGGCCCACGCACGGTGACGGCAAGTGGAAGAAGCTCCTGCTCATCAAGGACACGATCGCCGACATCACCCTCCAGCAGGTGCTCACCCGCGCCAAGGACTTCGACGTCATCGCCACCATGAACCTCAACGGCGATTACCTCTCCGACGCCCTGGCAGCCTGTGTCGGCGGCATCGGCATCGCCCCCGGAGCGAACATCAACTATGTCTCCGGCCACGCCATCTTCGAGGCCACCCACGGGACGGCCCCCAAGTATGCCGGCCTGGACAAGGTCAACCCGGGCTCGGTCATCCTGAGCGGCGTGATGATGCTGCAGCACCTCGGTTGGAACGAAGCCGCGGACCTGATCCAGCAGGGTCTTGCCACGTCGATCACCAACAAGACCGTGACCTACGACTTCGAGCGCATGATGGAAGGGGCCACCCTCCTGAAGTGCAGCGAGTTCGGCCAGGCCATCATCGACAACATGGTCGTCGAGACCGCGCAGTCGGAAACCAGCTAGGCTTTGGTCTGGATCCCTTCTTCCTCTCCTTCCTTTGGTTCCACCAGGTAGTGTTCGTCGCACCAGGCATGCAAGGCCCTGAAGGCCGGGATCAGATCGATCACCTTCTCGGTCACGTCATATTCGACACGCGGAGGATTCTCGTCGTATTCCTTGCGTTCCAGGAAGCCCACCTCGACCAGTTCCTTGAGTCGATTGACCAGTGTGTTGCGCGGGATCCCCGTCTTCTCCAGCAGCTCTACGAAACGGACCGGCCCCTCGGTGCCAGGTCCTGCGTGGAACATGATGTCCATGATGTTCGGCTTGCCCAAGAAACGGACCAAGTCGACAAACGGGGTCTTCTTTGGGTTTCCCGGGGGGCGTTGATCCGGGCGTAGATGGACCATCACAACGGGATAGGCAGCCCGATTCATGGCTCTTTCCCGGTCCCGCTGGCGGGACTTGACGGCTTAAGTCTCTCGTGCATTCCATGGGTTTCTATGAGCTCCTGGACCCAAGTCCTCATTGGACTCTCACACGCATTGTATGGACTCCCGCCCCGCTTCATCTTCGATGAGGACGAAGAATGACCGTCGAATGGGTACGCCCTGCCCGAGAGGAACGTCCGGGCGGCGGTGTCCTACGCCGCCGCATGATCTTGGAAGCATCGGCCACCGATCATGATCCGTTCCTCCTCTGGGGCGAGGATTGGTTCGAGCAAGGGGCCTTCGGTTGGCACCCGCACCGAGGCTTCGAGAGCGCATCTTACCTCATCGACGGCGAGTTGCACTACGAATTGTCCACCGGCTCCGGCGGTACGTTGACCCCCGGCGACGTCCTTTGGACCACGGCCGGGTCGGGGATCTACCACATGGCAGACCCGATCTCGAAGACAGCCCATGGCCTCCAGTTGTGGATCAATCTCCCAGCGCGCCACAAAATGTGCCCGCCTCGTGAAGATCGTATCCGGCCCCATGAGGCCCCGACCGTTGGCGACGACCGTTTCCTGGCCCGTGTCTATGCTGGCTCCGTACAGGACGTGACCGGCCCGGCGCCAGCGGTGACAGACGCGAGTTTCATGGCCCTCGAATTCAAAGACGGGTCGCTTGACGTTCCCGTGCCCGAGGGGCAATACGGGACACTGGTGGTCCTGGAGGGGCTGCTGGAGGTGGATGGCCAGGCCGTGGCGTCTGGCCACGTCGCGCGCGTCTCGGGGGAGATCCACTGCGAGGCGCAGCGCCCCGGGCTTGCCTTGTTCATCATGGGTACACCGATCCAAGAGCCGGTGGTCATGGGCGGTCCGTTCGTCATGAACACCGCGCAGGAGATCGAGCAGGCCCATGCGGATGCCAAAGCCGGTGTGATCCCCGCTCCGAAGGCCTGACCATGGGCTGCCGATGGATTGAAGGAGGCCGGGGCGTTTTCGTCGTCGTGCGGGGATCGATCGTTCTGGTGATCTTGCTGGCTGGATGTGCGCAGACCATCGACGCCGACGAACCTGTGCTGGCCCCGACCCCCTGGCTCGCGCAGTGGACCAGCCCCGAGCTCTACGGCCCCGAGCCGGACCTCCAGAACAGCCCGCCCCCCATGCTCGAACGTCCCGAACGCCCCGCTTGCGGTGACCGGAATTGTCATCGGCAGGACGTCCAGGTCGTGCCGGGCAACGGTGACCTGGTGTTCAGCATCGAGTGGGAAGGCCAGGACGAAAGCTACGATACCGAAGCGTTCCCGGGGTCCTACCTTGGCGGCGCGGCACTGGCTCTTGACATGGTGATCCTACGCGACGGACAGGTCGTCGCCGATGGCATCGAGGCGTTCCACTATGCCTCGGTCGCGGTGATCCCCGACGCCGCACCAGGCGACTACGTGGTCGAAGTGGTGGCACGCTGGGGGACGGGGCATTATCTTGGGGCCGTCCGCTGGCAAGACCCTGCCGACCAAGGCCACAACCTGGGCCTTCCTGACCTGGTCATGTTGCCGCCCGACCACGTCAACTTCAACGTCCCGCTGGGCCAAGAAGCAGAAGCGGCGCTCCGAATGATCAGTCCCGGCTGTGGACCCGACGAGACCGTCGAGGACCAAGAGCGGCGGTGTTTGCGGTTTGCAGGTGTGTTGGGCAACCAGGGGCCCGGCGATCTCGAGATGCGCCTCGATTATGAGCAGGCCTTCAGCACACTGACCGGTGCCGGGCACTGGCAGCAGGTCATCCACACCTCCGACGGCGAGACGCTGCATCCCATCGGCGCCGCCGAATACCACGCGGTCCACGGCCACTTCCATATCCTCGACTTCGTCGCGACCACCCTCTATGAATATGATCTTGAGAACGGACGAGGGGACCCAACAGGACATGGCCGCAAGACAGGTTTCTGTGTCGTCGACGGGGGGCTCGTCGACCCGGTGGGACTCGCCACCGAACCCCAATACCATGGTGACGGTTGTTGTTACCTGGCCGGCATGTGCCAGATGGACATGATCCGCCACCCCCACTTCTCCATGGGCATGAGCGCAGGCTGGTACGACATCTACCCATGGTGGCGCGCCGATCAGTATGTGGAGGTCTCGGGTCTCCCCGACGGCCTCTACGAGTTGGTCTCGGTGATCAATCCGAACGGGCTCCTGGTTGAGACCGACCTGCTCAACAATGAAGCAAGCACGGTGATCCGGATCCACGGGGACCGCGTGGAAATGGTCGAACAACGGAGCCAGGCCAACGTCGGCCCCCACCCCGAT
>JBFKXH010000196.1:0-3348 GCA_041638175.1 Thermoplasmatota archaeon | reverse complement strand
GGGGTCACGTTCTTGGTGATGACCACCTTCGGACCTTCGATCTTGGCGGGGATGCCGACCTTCTGGAACTCACCCACGATGGGGCCAGGACCGAAGGGCGTCGGCCCCTTGGCGATGTTGATGTCGCAGGGCGCAGCGGAACCGCCGCGCACGGGCGCCATGGAGGCACCGGCCTGCAGTTGCTTGTACAACTTGAACGGGTTCATGCCCGTCGCGATGAGCGCGGACTGACCATCGACCGTCTCGCTGAGCTGTTCCAGGCCGGGGCGGCTCTTGGCAGCCTCGGCGATGGCCAACTTCAGCAGGCGGTTCTTGGCCCCGATCATGGTGACGTCTTCACGCAGGTTGGCGCGCATCTCGGCCATCTGGGGACCGGGGATGCCGCCGATGCGAGCAATACCGACGACCGGTTCGTCCTGGAGGATCTTGGCGAGGCGCTTGACCTCGTCCTTCTTCCAAGGAGCGATGGTGGGATCTCCGGCGCCGGCCATTTAGATCACCCGGACGCTGGGCCCCATGGACGTCTTGACGTACAGGGAGTCGATGTTCATGCGCCCGTGTTCCAAGCGGGGCTCGACACGCTTCAGGACCGCTTCGAGGTTCTCAGCGATCTGCTGGACATCCATGTCTTCGCTGCCAATGACGCAGTGGAAGGACTTCTTGTCCTTGCTGCGCACCTTGACGGTGTTGCGAAGTTGGGTGACCTGCGATGTCGGGTCCGCACCGGGCGGCATGGGGCGCGGCATCTTGCCACGGGGACCCAGGACCACACCGAGCGTCTTACCGATCTGCGCCATGAGCGGCGCTTCGGCAAGGAAGTAGTTCATCTGGTTGGCGGTCTTCTTGAACTCGCGCTTGTTCTTCTGCAGGTCTTCGAATTCCTCGGGCTGGATCACGACGTCTGCGACGCGCTTGGCCAGCGAGGCACCTTCACCTTGGGCGAAGACGCCGACCTTCGCCTGCTTGCCACGACCGTGCGGGAGGATGATGTCCTCGTCGATACGGTTCTTGGGCAGGTTCATGTCCACGTTCTTCAGGTTGAAGGCGACATCGACGGTCTGAGAGAACTTGCGCCCGAGCTCTTTGCCCTTCTCGAGGGCTTCGGAGACCGCTTGCACAATCTGTTCTTCAGCGATGGTATCACCTCCGCAGTAAGGCGGCGCGGTCACCCGAGAGAGCTCGGCCTACCCGCACCTCCTGCGGTAGAGCGGCCGACATAGGGCCCCTATAAAGGGTTATTCCACAGGAAGTGTGGGTTTGCCCTGGGGTACAAGGGAAGAGGGGGAAGCAAAGGCGGGGCTCAACTCGGCGGCTGTGCTTCGCCGTCCTTGATGAACCACCATTCGGCGTCGGGTTCGAAGTTGTAGAACTCCGTGGTGAAGTACTCGAAGTCCTGTTCGAGGATCACGCCGAAGTCGACGCCGACCGCGGCCAGGTCTTCGAGGCCGGACGGGAAGGTGCTGATCTCGATGCCGTCTTCCAGCACGGAGCCGTCCGCGTGGTCCAGGAAGTGGGTCGAGTTCACGAACACCTTCTGGGGGCTGGCCCCTTCGGAGACGGAGGTGCCGCCGGGCAGGCGGTGGTTGTCACAGCAGTGGCGGATGCCAAGCCAGAGGCTCTTACCGGCCGGTTGGGTGGATTCCCACACCATCTCGACCTGGATGAAGCTCGGCACGCGCTCGAATTCCTTGACGTAGCCGTTGTATTCCTCGACCAGGTCTTCCGTGCCGCGGATCACGCTGCAACCGAAGCCGGTCCCTGTGGTCCCCACGCCGACGGAGATGCCGCAGCGCAGGTTGCCTGCCACGTTCTCGGTGCTGGCGTACGGGCGTGCTTCGGGATCGAACTCAAGGAGTACCTTGACCACCTCGGGCAGTTCGACGCCGGCCACGACCTCGGTGCTGGCTTGTACGGAATTGTAGCCGATCTTGGAGATCTCCATGAAGTACGAACCGGGATCCAGTTCACTGAAGGCGAAGCTGCCGTCCGGGGCACTTTCGGCGACCAATTCGGTGCCGACAAGGACGATGTTGGCGCCGGCGACCGGGTTGATCGCCTGGTCGACGACGACGCCGCGGATGGCGCCCGTGTCTTCGGTCACGACGATGTTTTCATCGGCTTCGGTCGAAAAATCGTCTTCTGCGATCTGCCTGGCTTCTTCTGAACACCCCGCGAGGGCGACGAGCGCCAGCGCCAGGGAAACCCACACCGGTTTCATACGTGCTTGACAAGCGCCGGAGTCTATGAGCTTTTGCGAATCCGGGTCAGATCTCCCAGACGCCCGTGCGCTCCGGCACCTGGGCCGGGGCTTCCTGCACGGTCTCCCCCGCGACGACCGCATCATTGGCCTCATCCACGAGGGCCATCTCGCCTTGGAAGACGAGCGTGACCGGTTGCTTGGCCAAGCGCATCAGGAAGCCCTCGACGGCAGCCACCACCTTCTGTTGGTCGGTGCGCCGTTGCGCTTCCGGAGCATCGGCCGGGTAGCCGCCGAAGTAGATGGTCAGGAACGCCTTGCGGCGCCGGTTCTGTACGATGAGCGTGCTGGTCGCAAAGCCTGCAGGCAAGCGGATGTGGGCATTGTGGGCGATGAAGCCGGTCTCCCCGCCATCTTGCCATTCCCATCCTTCGAAGCCCATCTCCTTGGCTTGCAAGGGGCCCCACAGGACGGTCTGCATCTTGGGAACGTCCGCTTCCCATTTTGCGACGTAGACGCCGGCGTCGAGCACATCCATGCAGGGTCAGGCGGGGCGGCTCACTTGGAGCTACCGGAATCGGCCCAGGCCAGGATCTTCGCGATGGCCGCCGGCAGATCCGCGCAGTAGGCGTCCACACGCACATCGTGGATGGCGGCCTGTTCACGCAGCCAGTCTTCCGTGTGGGTCGTCGCCAGGAGGATGGTCTTGGCACCGAAGGCCTGGCCTGCTTGCGCATCCTTGAGGGTGTCTCCCACCATGACGCTGCGGCGAGGATCGACGGGGCGGCCATGCCGTGCCAGCCACCGAGCACCATCATGCAGCATGCCCGGCCTGGGCTTGCGGCGGCGGTGTTTCAACCAGACGGGGGCGAAGGCGGCCTCGATGCAGTCCAGGCGACCGCCTGCGGCTTCCACGCCGGCTTGGACGTGCGCGTTGATGCGGTGCACTTGTCGCGGCGTGGCCATGAGCAGTCCGACCATGGGTTGGTTGGTGCACAGGCAGGTCTGGAACCGCTCGCTGTTCAGCCGGGCCATCGCTTCGCAGACGCCCGGCAACCATTCGAAGTGCTTCTTGCGCACTACCCCGGGGACCCGGTGGACGTTGAACACGCCGTCCCGGTCCAAGAACACAGTCCACGGAGCGCTCATGC
>JBFKXH010000195.1:0-3354 GCA_041638175.1 Thermoplasmatota archaeon | reverse complement strand
GGGTCGTGGCGGGTCGGTTGAAATCAAGCGCGTGTGCCGTTGGTACCGAAAGAATGGCCAACAGGGCGACCCAGGCTCGCATACGGGTCAGCCAGTGGCCGCCCCCTTTACTGTTTCCGGTGATGCCGCTTCACCAACGCCAAGCCGACGAGGGCCGGGAGCAGCATGGGTGCGGGGGAGTCTTTCCCGGTTTCGTCCTCGGCGGGTCTGGGTGCCTCGGTCGCGAGGATGGGGACCTGGATGGCGGGTCCGAACAGGAAGGGGTCAAGCGTTGAGCTGGGTTGCAGCCCGAGCGTCGCCGTCGCTTGGCCCCAGCCGGTGGTCGCGGCAGCGAACGTGATGGGGAAGGTCTCCGTGGCCCCGCGTTCCAGGAAGACTTCGTCCGGAAGGATGAGGATCAGATCCGGTGGCGCTTCGATGGGCTCGAAATGCACGCGGGCCACGGCATTGCCGAGGTTGGTCACCTCCACGCTCATGTTGCCGTACGCGTCGACGGTGACGTTCTGGCTCGAAGCACGCGCTTCGAGCCACCCGACCCACTTCGACGCCACGGTGAGGGATTGGGTCAGGACGGTGTCGACCTCTACTCCCACTTGGAACGTGTGGGCGACTTCGCCTGGCGCTTCCAGGCTGGCGGCCACTTGGAAGGAAGCTTCGAAAACGTAGCCGCCGATGGGCGCATCACAAACGCTGCGTTCGATGGTGATCGCATCGGGGCCAGACCAGGAGAAGCCGGATGGCGGTTGCGCAGTGACGATGGCTTCATAGGGGTCTGATCCGAGGGTCAGATCCCAGATCTCCTGGCAACTAAGGGTCAGGGTCGCGTCGACCTGCCGCTGCTCTACGTCCGGCACCAGATCTCCGCTTCCGCGTTCGTTGAGGGCGAACGTCGCTGCGGATGCTGCGGGGATCAAGAGGAAGGTGGCAAGAAGCAGGCGGCGCACAAGCTACCAGGGGCGCCCTGGAGTGAAAATCTTGCGACGTGCTTTTTCGTGTTCTTGCTGTCGCGGCCTTGTGGATTGGCTGCAGGCCTATTTGGACGAGGACCGTGCCGACCGGGACATCACTTCCCAGGCCATCTTCGAGGCAGGGTCGGTCGGTCAGGCACGGATCGTTGCGCGGAGCCGTGGCGTTCTTGCTGGCAGCCAGGTCGCGGCGGAGGTCTTCTCCCGTTGTGATTGCCAAATAGAACTCCATATGAATGACGGTTCACTTATTGATGCGGGCGCCTGTGTCATGACGGTCAAAGGCCCTGTCCGAGGGCTCCTGGCCGGTGAGCGGCTGGCCTTGAACATCCTCGGTCGCATGAGCGGCATCGCCACCCAGACCCGGCAACTGGTCGAGGCGCTCGCGACCGAATGCAGCGGCGCTGTGGTCGCGGGCAGTCGCAAGACCACGCCTGGCTTCCGGGTCTACGAAAAGCAGGCCATCGTGGTCGGAGGGGGGGTGCCCCACCGGATGGACCTGGAAGAGGAAGCCATGATCAAGGACAACCACCGGGATGCGGCCGGCGACGTGGCCTCGGCGGTGCAGCGCGTCAAGACCGCATTCCCTGACAAGATCCTGACCACCGAGGTCGAGACCCTGGACGATGCCATGGCCGCCGCCGCGGCTGGCAGCGAATGGATCATGATCGACAACCAGTCCCCGGACGTGGGCCGGGCCTGGGCTGAGGCGGTCTGGGCCGATCATCCGGAGGTCAAGATCGAGGCAAGCGGCGGCATCACTCCGGCCAACGTCACAGACTACGGGTGGGCCGACCGGATCAGCCTCGGCTGGCTCACCCATCAGGCCAGGTCCCTGGACTTTGGTATGGATTGGGGGGCACCATGACCAACATCCCGGACGACCATCCTCGGGCCGCGAGCCTGCGGACCCGGGAGGCCATGAAGCAGGCCGTCGAAGACGGGCTTGTCCATGCCACAGGCCTCATCGCCCATGGCAGAGGGGAGGCCTTCGATTACTTGCTGGGCGAGACGTCTCCGCCAGAGGCGATGCTTGCGGCGGCCGAGGCCCGACGACTCCTGGAGGCAGCCGATCATCCGGTCCTCTCGCTCAACGGCAACGTGGTCGCCCTGGCGGGCGCCGCATGCGCCCGCGTGGCAGCAGCCTTGGGCCTGACCATGGAGGTCAACCTGTTCCACCGCACACCCCAACGCATCGATGCTTTGGTGAATGCGATGGAAGCCCACGGAGCGCAGGTGCTGGGCCGTGACGCCCAAGCGCGGATCCCGGGGCTCGCCTCCGACCGCGGCCTCTGCTGCGAGGACGGGATCTACGCGGCGGATGTGGTCCTGGTCCCTCTGGAAGATGGCGATCGGTGCGAGGCGCTCAAGCAGATGGGCAAGACGGTCATCACGATCGACCTGAACCCGCTCAGCCGGACGGCCAAGACCGCCGATGTGACCATCGTCGATGAATTGAGCCGCGCGCTTGGGCTCCTGCTGGGGCCTGTCGGTGGCGGCGGCTTTGACAATGAAGCGAACCTGGCCGCCGTCCGCGGCCGCATGGCAGCGCATTTGCAGGGCTAGGTTTTCCGAGTCGGACCAGAATTGTTTTCATGCTTCCCGGCCACTGAAACCCCATCACCATGAAGCCGGCTGCCCTTCTCGCCGTCATTTTGCTTGCGTCAGCGCCCGTCATGGCCGCCGATGCCAACCGATCGACCGAGGTCCTGACTTCGGACAGCGCCTTCCTGGACATCGCCATGTCGCCTGCCCAGCGATGGCTCGTGGGCGGCACCGAAGATGGTGGCGAAACAAGCGGCACAGGGGCTGATCCCGACGCCAACAATTTCTACGTGTGGAAAGAGAGGAACCTGATCGGCCAATCCGGCTGGTCACAACAACGCGTCGGCGCCGTGGATGCCACCGATTGTGTGCGCGCGGGCGTCTTCACCGACTGTAGCAGCGACGTGATCGCGGTCTCCATGGCCCACGTCAAAAGTGGAAACGAGGGCATCCGGTACGTGCTGGGGGCCAACAATGCCAATGGCAACCGGGCGATGTTCCAGTACTACAGCACGGACAGGGCCTTTGTCGATCATGTCCAGTTCGAAAACGAGGTGCTGGTCGATGTGGAACTCTCGAAGGACGGCGAATGGGTCGTCTTGGCGACCACGGTGACCGGCCAGGGTCTGGATGGGGACACAGGCAAGGTCCGCCTTTTTGCCTGGGGCGCGACCATTCCGGTCTGGGTCCGTGACCTGGAAGACCCTCCCACTTCTTTGGCGGTCCACGGCGAGGCCGATCGTATCCTCGTAGGTGCTGGCACCCTGGCCAGCTACTCGAAGGGGGGTGCCTTGTTCTCCGACAACATCGGCGCGAATCCGACGGTCACCGCGGTGGCGGCCAG
>JBFKXH010000194.1:0-3369 GCA_041638175.1 Thermoplasmatota archaeon | reverse complement strand
CTGGACCTGGGGGAGATCCTCATTCCCTTTGGCGAGTTTGCTGAGAACAACGCCAACCTACCGCACGCGAGTTGGTGCGAGGAATGGTGGCGCCAGGTCCAACCGGATGCGCCACCTGGCCCGTACACCGGCGCCGACATGGTGGCCATGGCTGAGACAGGCCATCCGCTGCATCCTGACGCGACACTCTTGTGGCACGACATCGAGCCCGCGGACATCCGCCTGCTTGGAGAATTTGTCAAAGACCGTGCAAGCTGGGGCGATGGCCTATGGTTGCCCATCGAGCCGCAGACCAAGGCTCTGTTGGAGGCCCTTCTTTGTCTTCACAAGACCGATGGGGAACGACTGCACGTGCCGGAGACGCTGGCCCTGCCCCTGGTGCGGTGCTTGGGCCTGGACCTTGTGGATGGTCAGGTGGTCGACACGGACCGCCGGCGCATGCTCTATGATGGGTGCCAACCGGATTTCACGACGGCGTACCCCAGCGTGGAACTGGTCGGTCGGTTGGCCGGATTCCCGGTCATGCCTCGTGCCCCGTGCCGGATCGGCGGGCGCATGGGTCGGCCGGAGAAGGCGGATGTGCGCAAGATGCAGCCCCCGACCCACGGATTGTTCCCGATCGGTGGCGCCGGAGGCAACCAGCGGCTCATCCGGGACGCCGCCGGCCAGGGGTCCATCGAAGTGGTGGTCGGTGAGAGGATCTGCGCGTCGTGCAAGGCCAAGGGTTGGCGCATCGAATGCGATCGATGCGGCAAGCGGACGGAACCGGCGCCCTCGCGGCCCAATGTCAATGCCTTCGAGGAGACGCCGACGGTGGTCGATCTTCGCAGCGAATTGGACCGGGCCCGCACGGCCCTGGCCTTGGACCGGCTGCCGGACTCGGTCAAGGGCGTGACCAAGGTCGTCAACAAAGACAAGACGCCGGAACCCCTCGAGAAGACCTTGCTTCGCGCCAAGCATCAGCTCTGGTCCTTCAAGGACGGTACGGTCCGTTTCGACATGACCGACATTCCGCTCACCCATTTCCGGCCGCGCGAGATCCATGCGACGCCCGAGCGCCTCGTATCCCTTGGCTACGCCCATGACACGGACGGCCAGCCCCTGACCCGAGACGACCAGTTGGTCGAGCTACGCGTACAGGACGTGGTGGTCAGCAAGGGCTGCATGGAATACTTCCTGCGCACGGCCCAGTACGTGGATGAGCTGATGGAACGGTTCTACGGCCTGGAACCCTACTACAAGGCCGCCGAGCGTGACGACCTGATCGGTGCGCTGACCATCGGCCTGGCGCCCCATACCAGCGGCGGCGTGCTGACGCGCATCATCGGTTGGTGTGACATCCAAGGCCACTACGCGCACCCTTACTTCCACGCAGCCAAGCGTCGCAACTGTGACGGTGACGAGGACGCCCTGATGCTCCTCATGGACGGCCTCTTGAACTTCAGCCGCAAGTACGTGCCAGACCGCCGCGGCGGCCTCATGGACCTGCCTCTTGTGTTGACCACGCGCCTTGACCCGAATGAGATCGACAAGGAGGCCCACAACGTGGACACCCTGTCCGACTATCCGCTGGCGTTCTTCGAGGCGACGACGCGCCATGCCCACCCAAAAGAGGTCGCCAAGATCATGGGCCTGGTCGAGGACCGGGTCGGCACGCCGGCCCAATACGAGGGCTTCGGATTCACCCATGACACCAGTGTCATTGCGGCCGGGCCCCGATTGTCGGCCTACAAGGTCTTGGAGACGATGATGGACAAGATGACGGCGCAGATGGAATTGGGCCGGAAGATCCGGGCCGTCGATGAGGCGGATGTGGGTGCCAAGGTGATCGGGACCCATTTCCTGCCCGACTTGATGGGGAACCTGAAGGCGTTCAGCAAGCAGAAGGTACGTTGTCCCCAGTGCAACGCAAAGTACCGGCGCATGCCCCTCAAGGGTTGCTGCTTGCAATGTGGCAACCCCAAACTCACCTTGACCGTCCATGAGGGGTCGGTGCGCAAGTACCTCAACATCTCCAAGGAGATCGCCGAGAAGTACAACATCGATCCCTATACCAAGCAGCGCATCCTGCTGCTGGAGCAGGCCGTGGAGAGCCTGTTCAACAACGACAAGGTCCGCAAGGCCAAGCTCAGCGACTTCCTTTGATCTCTAGGGATCCGCTGCGGTTCCTAAGACGCGACGTTCGATCTGCCCGGCGAGTTCGGCGGGCACGCCAAGCCTTTCGCGCGCTGCCTCAAGATGCAGCCGCTCTTGGCGGGTGATCTGGCCGTCGGCCCAGGCTAGGCGGATCATTTCTTCCCAAGCAAGGTGCCGACCGTCCTGGAACGAAGTGGTCGTGGCGGGGACCGCTCGGTGCGCGATGCGGTCGGCGGCTCGGTGAAGCGGCGCGATGGCGAACACCAAGAGGCCGGCGGCGCCGATCCCCCAATATTGGTTGCCGGTGCTGGCACCGAGGAATTCGGCGGCCGTTTCGCTTGCGATGAAGCCTGCGGCCAGGAAGACCGCGGCAAGGGTCCCTGATCGCACGCCACGACGTGCTTTCAGATCGAGTCCTGGAAATTCGCCGCGGAGCGCCGCGTAGGCGATGGCCAGGGGGAAGACGAGACCAAAAATGGTCCCGATCAGTACCAGCAAGGGCGCTGCCCCGGGGAGGAACGAGCCGGTCCCTGCGGCCACGACCACGGCCAATGCGAGCAGGCCCCAACGTGCAGGGTGCTTCCAGCCCCCGTCCTGGCGCATGGTGATGATGAGCGCCGTGGTCGCCAATCCGGTGGCCAGAAGCGGGACGATGATCTCGCTGAGCCACGGCGACCCGCCCACGACGCTCGAGATCTCTGAATAATGGGAGGCCGCCCACACGGCCGTGTCCAAGCTCCCGAAGATGCGACCGATCGACAGCGCCACGACGAGGACCAACATGCTCCGGGCCGCCTGTGATTCGCTCTGTCGTCGCATGGCGATGATCAAAGGGATCAGGGGCCATGCCAGCAGCGCCGCCGTATAGACATGGTGGATGGCGCCCACATGAAGCAGATCCGCGGCGGGCAGACTCACGAGGGCGGGCTCCCCGCCGCCCGGCGGTCCAAAGGTGCGGTAGCTGTCATAGCCGATCCAGATCACTGCGGCCGAAGTCAGGGCAACGATCGCTGTGGCCGCCGTCACCGTCCACCGATGTCGATGGGCTGACGGAAACCACATGGCCAACGCCATCAAGGACGTCAAGGCACCTGCATCGGCCAGGTGTACCAGCTTGTCCGCAGCCACCAAGACGGCCAGCGACTCCGTCGACAAGATGACGATATCCATGCTGGCGAGGGTCGCATTGAAGACCATGAACGCCGCGATCGCTCGGTACGCGGGGCGTCCGGG
>JBFKXH010000193.1:0-3386 GCA_041638175.1 Thermoplasmatota archaeon | reverse complement strand
GTGTGTCGCCACAGGCTTCGCATTCTGCGGGCGTGGACTCTTCAGAACACCCGGCAAGGGTCGCGCACACGATGAGTAGGAACAAGCCTCGAACCATAGCAAGACCGCGACCACATCGAAGATAACGTTTCGGGCCACGTCAACGAAACAAAGGCAGGAAGGGAAGAGGAAGGGAAAAGGAGAGCCTGATGCCCTACGCGGTCACTTCGACCTTGTCACCCCAGCCGTCCGTGACGCCGAGGCAGCAGGTCTCCAGCAGGAGGCGCGTGACCACGTAAGGATCCACGTTGGCGCTCGGACGGCGGTCTTCGAGGTACCCGAAGCCTTGCTGCGCCGTAGCGAGCGGGATCCGGATCGACGCACCGCGGTCGCTGACACCGTAGCTGAACTTGTCCATGCTCTGGGTCTCGTGCAGGCCAGTCAGGCGTTCGTGGTTGTGGGCACCATAGTTCTTGATGTGGTACTCGTGGCGCTTGCCAAGAGCTTCACAAGCGGCCGTGATGACCTCCATGCCGCCTTCGCTGCGCATGGCCTTGGTCGAGAAATTGGTGTGCATGCCGGCACCGTTCCAGTCGCCCTTGACCGGCTTGGGGTGAACGGTGGCGCTGATGCCATAGTCCTCACCGATGCGGTACAGGAGCCAGCGGGCGATCCACACTTGGTCGCCGGCTTCGAGGGCGCTCTTGGCCATGACCTGGAATTCCCACTGGCCGGGCATGACCTCGGCGTTGATGCCGGTGATGCCGAGGCCGGCTTCGGCGCAGGCTTCCATGTGGGCTTCGACCATGTCGCGACCAAAGACCTCGTCGGCACCGACGCCGCAGTAGTACGGGCCCTGCGGGGCAGGGAATCCGTTGTCCGGCCAACCCAGGGGCGTCATGCCCTTGAACAGCGTGTACTCTTGCTCCATGCCGAACCAGGGCTCTTCGTCCATGGTCTGTTCCGCGGCCTCGCGCAGCAAGGCACGGGTGTTGGAAGGGTGCGGCGTGACACCGTCCGCCATGAAGACCTCACACATGACGAGGATGTGCGGCGGGCCACGGATCGGATCCGGGAAGAAGCTGACCGGCTTCAGGTGGCAGTCGCTGGCATCGCCAGGAGCTTGGTTGGTGCTGCTTCCGTCGAAGCCCCAGTCGGGCAATTGGGCGACGTCCGTGACCTCGTCCACTTCCACGATCTTGGTCTTGCTGCGCAGCTTTTGCGTCGGGCGGTGCCCGTCCATCCAGATGTATTCGGCAAAGACGACCATAGGTCCTCGTGGCGGCCCAATACATCTTGCACTTAACCGTTCAGTTGCATCGGAAAACACGGTCAATCTGCAACATCGCCCGTCTTAAAGGCAAGCAATAGCTTCATTTGTTCCATTTTTGTCGGTCCGCTGATGGCGGACGACACGGATGTACCAACCAAGCAGGCAGGCCCCCAAGACCTACTTCTGTTGCGGGAACTGTCTGAAGACGGCCGGCTGAGCCATCGCGAGCTGGCACGCCGCACGGGCTTGAGCCTCGCCACCGTGAACCGCAGGGTCCGCCAGATGGAACGGGACGGCGTCATCCGCGGCTACACGGTCCAGGTCGATCCCGAAGCGGTCGGGTGGAGCCTCAGCGTCCTGGCCGGCTTGCGCATCGAAAAGGGACACCTGCGCGAAGTCCAAGAAGCGGTGGCCCAAGACCCGCGGGTCACGGCCGTGTACGATGTGACCGGGGAATGGGACGGCTTTGTCATCGCTCGCTTGCGCGACCGCCGCGACCTGGACGATCTGGCCAAGACCACCCTCAGCCTGCCCCATATTCTCCGGACCAATACCATGGTGGTCCTGCACGGCGTCAATGAACACGAGACGGTGCCGATCCCGGTCCAATAGCACACCGCATGCCGACCTGGACACCGTGCGGCAAAGGCACCTTTTAAGCAAGGAGGCCGTCGCCGGCTTGAGGTCCCCCAGCGTTGCCATTGGATCCCATCACCCAGGGTGCTATCCTTGCCGCCCTTCTTGCCGGTTCGGCGTTCTTTTCCATGAGTGAGACCGCGCTGGTCTCCACAGACCGTCTTGCCTTACGCCACAAGGCAGAGGCAGGTAGCAAGCGGGCCAAGCGACTGGAGGCCATGCTGGACGAGCCCGAACGGCTCTTGACCACCATCCTGCTGGGCAACAATCTGGTCAACATCGCCGCTACGGCGGTGGCGACCGCGATGGCCCTGCAGCTCTTCGACTCCTACGCGATCGCCATCAGCACCGGCGTCATGACATTCCTGGTCCTCGTGTTCGCCGAGATCACCCCCAAATCTCTTGCCGTGCGGCGGAGCATGCCCATCGCGTTGGTGGTCTCGCGGCCCTTGAAGCTGATCGAGACGGTGCTCTACCCCTTCATCTGGCTGCTCGGCGGCATCACGAAGGGGCTCCTGGCCTTGTTCGGCGTCAAGACAGATGCCAAGGTGCCTTTCATCACCCAGGCACAGATCGAAAGCCTGGTCAAGATGGGCGCCAAGGAAGGCGAGGTCGAACAGTTCGAAGAGCGGGTCATCACGGAGGTCTTCGAATTCACCGAGACCGATGTAGAGGAGATCATGACGCCGCGGGAAAAGGTCCAGTACATCACCAAGGACGTCCCCATGCGTACGGCGTTGGAATTGAGCGCCCGTACAGGCCATAGCCGGCTGCCCGTGGTCGACGGAAACTTCGACCACGTGCTCGGCTTCGTCCACGTCAAGGACCTCCTTCGCTTCAGCGACGAACAATTGGCCGAAGAGCCGATCACCGACATCCTGCGCGGCGTCTTGTTCACCCAGCAAGACACCCAGAGCGACAAAGTGCTGGTGCGCATGCAGCGGGAGCACAAGCTCATGGCCATCATCCAGGACGCGGACGGCCAGAACATCGGCATCGCCACGGCGGAGGACCTGCTGGAGGAATTGGTGGGCGAGATCACCGACGAATTCGACAAGAGCAGCTAAGCCAACCACTGCTGCAGCGAAGCGTAGAAGGGATTGTCTTTGGCGGAACGCGCAAAGCGCTTGGACCCAAGGATGACCAGGAGATCCTGGGCCCGGGTCAGGCTGACGTTGAGTCGGCGATGGTCTTCATGGGGTTTGGCCGGTCGTCGCGTCGTCAGGTCGTAGATGATGGCCCTGCGCTCATTGCCTTGGAACGCATCCACCGTACTGGCCGTGATGCGGACCAGCGCGTGACAATCCTTGGCCTTCGCGGCCTCCTCGACGAAGAGGCCGGCCTGCGCCTTGAACGGGCTGATGTAGCCGATCTCCTCGGGAGGGATCCCCTGCTTGATGAGCCGCCGGGCGACGTCCATGGAGGTCGCCACATGGTCGGGGTTGACGCGGCTGGTCCCGGTCCTTCGATCCGCGGCATCCGAATCGATCCAGACCAC
>JBFKXH010000192.1:0-3414 GCA_041638175.1 Thermoplasmatota archaeon | reverse complement strand
TGGCCCACGGGTTTCGTGGAAGTGATGGCCATGAAGCCTGCATCGTTCATGTCGATCATCAGATGGCCGTCGCTGACGCCACGGACCGTGCTGATGAACTCCTTTTTGCCGCCTTCGACGGACGGGTCGAAAGCCCAGATGTCGATGTCGCCGATGTTGGCACCTCGCCGGCCCGTGTATCCGGCGTCCGCGCTACAGGCGACGTAGATGCGGCCGTTCCATGCCTCGATGTTGCTGGTGTGGCGGCATGGCCCGATGAGTTGGGCATCGTCAGGCACCCACCAATCGTTGCGGCTGCTGGTGTCGGTGAACGCAAGCCCCACCCAGGAACTCTTGCCGGTCTCGCTGTTCTCCCAATCGTAGGCCCGTTCGTGCCAGCCGACCGCGATGATGTCGTCGGAGGTATCGACTTCGCCGTCTTCTCCGATGGTGCGATTGCCGATGTCCTCCTCGCTGCTCGGGGCGCATTGGCATGCTTCGGCCGTTTCGTTGTATTGTTCGTGGGTCTCGATGCGTGTCCAGGGGGCCACGAGGGCCATGGAGATGTGCTCGATCTCATTGCCGGGGGCTCGATTCTGGATCTCCTCGGCATAGTAGTTGATCATGTCCATGTCCTGGGGCTTGTAGAGTTCGAAATGGTAATCGAAGACCTGCTGCCCGGGTTCGCCGACACCGCCGAGGCGGTTGGAGAACAAGTGGGCCACGTAGAGGCGGCCATCCCGGTCGAACAGGCCGGCTGCCATCTCACCGAAGCCGCTGTTGCCGTGGGGCTGATCCTTCCATGTGCGGCCATTGTCCAGGGATGTGAACGTGGTGTGGGTGTCGCCGCTTGCGCCGGCCGTGCAGGCGTTGTTGGCGCGGCTCCACGGGTGGGGGCCTTTGTCGGAGGAGCAACCGTGCTGGCTGAAGAAGGCCAGGCGGTTGGGATTGTTCGGGTCGACGGCCACCTGGGGGGAGCCCAGCAGGTCGGCGCCATCGATGATCCGGAACGGACACCCGCTGCGCTCGACGACCGTGTCCGTGTTGTCTTGGGTCACGATGCTGCCGTCGACCGCGGGGCAATGGAGGGCGATGGCCCGGTGCGTCGGCACGGGCTGCCACGAGGCGGACGGCATCAAGTTGCGCAGCAAGAGGGTATTCGGGTCTTCGACAGCCGTCACGCCCAAGACCGCGCCCTCCGGGGAAGCAGGCTCAGCATCCTGGCCGACGATGCCCAGGCCCAAGGCCGTCGCCGTCGGGGCCAACAGGAGGATGGCCAAGCCCAGTCGCAGCCGGTCAATGGGACGGTTCCGGGCGCCACTTGCCTTCATGATGCGCGTCGATGACGGGTCCGCCTTTTGACCGTTGTCGAAGCGGTGTCACCACCCGATCATGGTTCCACTCCCATGCGCATCGGATTTTGGACCATACGGCTTATGTGTCAGCAGGCGGGATGGCTCGCCATGAAGCGTGTTTCTCTGGCCCCGCTGGTGGTCATGACCTTGGCTGCCGTGGCCCTTTCCGGGTGTACGGTGGCTGGAGAAGGCAGCAGTGCGGACCGTCCTACGTGGCGGGCCGGATACACTTGGGCTTTCGATTCTGGCTATGAGGCAGAATGGGTCGAGAGCTACGATGGTGAGCGGGACAACGGCACCTGGTCGGAGGAAGGTCATTACACCATGCAGGTCGTGAACACCACGTTCAGCCAAGATGGCGAGGACTACTACTTGGTGTTGGAGGATCATGCGGACCATGGTGGGCTCAACCTGGCGGCGTACCGCCAGCGCGACCTGCAATTCGAGTGGGTCGACTGGGACATCGACGTCGATTGTGACGGTGGCGTGTGCGTCACGGAAGGGGACATCGTGATCGATCCCTGGGGCCAACCGCGCCCGACCTACCTGGACTTCCCCCTGAACAAGGGCAAGCGCTGGTCGGATGTCCAGGAAGAAGGGGATGATTACATCACCATCCAATTCCTGACTGTGGGCGAGGTCGTCGGCCAGGCGGCCGTCAATACGCCCATCGGCGTCGTGCCGGCCCTGGAGGTCCGCCTGACGAGCTCCATCGCCAACATCGACGAACTGCTGGACTACATCCGCGACGACATGGAGTACGAGGGCATCGAGGTCACCAAGTTGGAAGGGGACTTCCGCGAAGTGGAGACCGTCTTCTATTCCCCCGAATACATGATCCCCGTGCGCGCCGATATGGTCGAGACGAGCACTTTCATCCTGGAAGGCAGCTACGAGGGTGAGTCCTTCTCCAGCGAGGAACGTTATACTGAGCACAGTTGGCTCGAGATGACCGGCGCAAGCATGGTCGCCGGCCCCGAACGCACGGTCGATGAGATCCTCACGATGATGGCCGACCGCGTCGACCTGGTTGACCCGACCGGCGCGACGATCGAAGCACCAGCCTACTGGGTCAGCATCGATGAGGTCCGCAGTCGCACGGCCGCACCCGATGGGCCCGGACTCCAGTTCGATGCGGTCATCGAAGGCGCGCAGGCGCTTCCTGAAGGACACGGCTTGGTGTGGACGGTCTATGATTGGACCGGCAAGAGGGTCGCTGATTCAAGCGACACCCGCCTTGATTTCAAGGGGGCGCCTGGCCACTACCAGATCGTCTTGACCAGTTTCACCGATGAATCGATCATCAGTGAGGCGTTCGCTGATGGTTTCATTGACTACGAGGCCACGCATGTGCTGGATTGCGGCGAGGCGGAACTGTTCGGGACAGGTGTGCCGGCAGACTGCCAAGAGTTTGACATTCCGGTCCACCCTGGTGCGGAACGACTGGTGATCGTGGCGGACGTGACCAGCATCGATGATGCGGTCCGCGCCGGAGACATCCGTCTCACCGATGTCTACGGCACCGAGATCCGTGCCAGCAGCCAGGGGGACAGTGATCGCCTGGAGATCGATCAGATGTACCAGTACTCCTTGTCCTCGCAACCCTGGGAAGTGGATTACTACCAGACCCAGGGTATCGGTTCCGAAGGCACTCTGAAGGTCGACATCCGATACGGGGAGGCGGTGGTCGGTGACGTCGCGTACGCCGTGGAAGGCTCGTGCTGCCAAGCAGAAGGTGCGCGGGAACATTTCCTGGGCATGATCCGGCGCTGAGTGGGGCAGGCGTACCGAGAGGCCGCAGAAAGATTTCTTATAGAAGCGCCAACAATCGTTGCACCATGAGCGAGGATGCAAAAGATCCGTTTGCCAATTTCCCTGGGGGAAACCCGTTCGGAGCAGGCAATCCGTTCGGCAAGGACCCCTTCGGGAACATGGAGGAATGGATGCGCTCGATGGGCATCGACCCGCGCGAATTCCGCGACCTGGTCGACGAAATGCAACGCAGCTTGCAGGATGCGTTCAAGAACCTGGGCCAAGACCCGAGCAAAGGGTTCGTCAGCGGCTTCAACGTCCGCATGGG
>JBFKXH010000191.1:0-3426 GCA_041638175.1 Thermoplasmatota archaeon | reverse complement strand
TGATCGTCACGCCACGCATCGTGTTCAGCCCGCCACCGGGTCCTGGAGTGGCCCCGGACGGGGATTGGCACTTGGACGCCGCATGGGTCGAAGTGACCCACGGCCCCGGCTATGACATGGACATCCAGTTGGATTGGAACGGCGTCACCAACGCGGCCACGCACACGCTGGAGCTGAACTACCGCGTGGCACTGGGAGAATTCCAGGTCGAGGTCTGGGACGGCGTCGCATGGAATCCACGGGTGGCCGATCCCTTGACCGCGACCTCATTCACCAAGTGGAGCACCGGCCTGAGCGCCGCCGAGTACAACAGCGGCGACCCACTCATCCGGATCGCCAGCAAGAACACCCAGCCCTCCCAGCAGGGGACTGTGACCATCGACTACGCGAGGATCGCCTATTGACCCGAAAACACCTTGACCAAGAATCAGGCACATCGTCCGTGCTGGGCGCCGTCCTGTTGATCGCCATTGGCATCACCTTCTTGGCGACCGTGCAGATCGAATACAAGCCACGTTGGGATGAAGACCGAGAGTCCCGTCACTTCGACGGGGTGCTCACGCAATTCTCAGACTTGAAGGCAGAGACGGAAAAGCAGGCCGTAAACCGGAGCCTGGCGCCGGTCGCCAGTCCGATGAACCTGGTGCCCCCGAAGGGCTCAGGCTTCTTTGGAGAGACCTTGGCCACCGGCTCCCTGGCCTTCCGGGCGAGCACCATCACGACCACCAGTTTCGCCCCGACCCTGACGGTCATCGAGAAGAACGGCCGGACGCTTGGTCTGCTCAACGAGCAATGGGTCTCCAGCGGCGGGAGCTCCGTCGTCGAGGGGATCGACCGGATCGACAGCCTACGACTTCGATTCACCGGCCCCAATGTGGACAAACTAGAGTTCAAGAAGAATGCCTACGCGGAACTGGAAGTCACCGATGCCGACGGCAATTTCGCCGGAAGCTTCCGGACGTACATCCCGGACAAGGACAAGCACGACATGTGGGTCAAGGTGGTCACGGCCACCGGCGAGATCCTGATCGACCAGGAATACGCGCCGGATCTCAAGTACAAGGAGCACAACAAGTTCTGGGTCGATGCCTTGGACCCCAGTTGGCCGTTCCACCAACTGCTTCAGGCCACGAAGGCCCCGTACAGCTTCGAACTCACCTACGATTTCCCCGAACTTGACCCGAACAAGTGGCCGGCCGTGGAGTACAGCGTGGCGTACATCAAGCAGACCCAAAGCGGGGACGAAGTGTACGTCGGGGGTGGCGGCTCCGCCAGCATCATCACCAACTACCAGAACGTGCGCACGGGCGGGCGCCTCTCGTACAACATCGAGTACCAACAATACCCGACCTCTGAGATCGTCTTGGAGAACGGGGCGCTGATCGTCTCCCAAGCAGAAGGCGCCTCCATGGTCTTGGAGCCCCATTTCCAGATCGAGCGCAGCGGCACCGAGACCCTCCTGAACATCGTCAGCCCCATCTACAAGGGAAGTAGCGATGACCTTGGCGGACGAAAGAGCGCTAGCATCGTCACCGCCGGGAGGACCTCCGACCAGATCTTTGGCCTGACGCCAGAGTTCCGGTACACCATCGAGACCGATTACCCGGACATCTGGGTCGACTTCCTTGACAATCAATTCAAGGGCGCCGGCATGACGAGCCCGGACCAGTACATCATCGTGAAACTGCCCGGCGCCGTCCAGGTCAACGTCTACGGTACCAGCAACAGCGCCACAGTGAACGATGTGCAGATCCGGATCAACTACAACATCATCGACGTGTCGATGGGGTGAAGAGCACCCGAAACACGTTGAGTACGATGTAGAGCGTGAGCGCAAGTGCAGGGACCAACAGCGCGACCAGCCAGCCGCCTGAGCGACCCACCAAGAACGCGGTTGTCGCGACAGCGGCGACCATCAAGATGACCACCAGCGGCGCCTTGCCGGCGCCTCGGGGCCTCTCCAGGGTGTCAATGCGCGATGGCTCCACGGCCTTCGATTCGACGATCGGCCATGAAGGTTGGCAAAGGTTCATGAACCCAGCATCCGGCTGGCCATCATGGAACACGAAGCACGCGTGGCCTCGGCTTTGATGGGCGGCCTCATCATGGGCGTCTGGTTCTACGGCGTCCTGTGGGGCTTCGGCGACGGAATGGAAGTGAGTGGTTGGATGATCTGGGGTCTGCTCGGCCTCGTGCTCGCTGGAGCGGTGTACGGGTCGCGCGCCACGCAGGACCACCTACGCATCGCGTTGGTCGCGATCATCGGCGCGGTCACCGCCATGGTGACCATGGGCGCGATCATCCAGGAGAACATCCACGTGCTCGCCACGGTCACGACCATGCTGGGCGGCTCGTTGATCGGCTCTGCACTGCCGATCCCTTCTCTTTCCCCGCCGCCGGCTCCGCAGGAAGAACCGGCCGAAAACTGAGCGGACCCCCCAGCCCCGTGTAAGCCCCTTTCTGTTCCCCGGCGACCCTCGCGGATCGTCGGCTTGCGGCATCCGACTTAGCGTCTACGACTTGCATCCGGGGGCCCGTGGCACGTTTCATCAGATCCCACAGGAACGTCCGGCGCAACCGCCTTCATCCTGCCCCGCGGGCTGTGTCGTTTCTGCTCCCGGGCGGCCAGTCTCCCAGCCACGCGTTTTCGCGCACCCTTACAGATGTGGGGACTTTCCTCAGTACCTCGAAGGCCCGTGAGCCGCGCAGAGGCGAGGGGGTCCAAGGCTCGCGAGAAGGGGCCTGGGTTTCACCCTTGCGGGGTCAGCAAGGCCGTCGCCTCGAAGTCCCGGATGCGATGGCCCACGCCGGCATCGACCTCCCGCAGGGTCCCTTCTGCGACGGCCACACCGAGTCCGTCGTCAACGGCTGCTGTCTGGACCCAGAGAAGAGATGCGGCCGGCACGGCTCCCGGAGCGAACCAGTAGGTCCACTCGACGGCCTCGAACGTACCGGATGACGGGCCGGTCTGGGTCGCGATCACCGCGTCAGGGCCAAGATGCCACGAAGCGGTGGCGCCCGCGACCTGCTGGCTTGTCTCAAGGCGCACGTCCGTGATGTGCAACAAGGGCGCGAGGGGCACCTCCAGATCCAACACGGCGTCCTCCACGTACGTATGATCAAGGTACCAATCGAGGACCAAGAAGTGGCTCCCCGTCAGCCCAGGATCCACGGGGACCACGACCAGGTCGGTCGAGAACGGCGCCGGAGTCACACCACCCCCGACGGCGACCGCCCCTTCGCCGCAGACGGAAACATGATGGGAAAGCTCCAGCAAGCCGTCTCCCTCCGGATCGATGAAGGCCCACCCCGCCGGCAGGCCGTCTTCGAAATCACTGGCTGGATGCTGGAACACGGCGTGCAACTGCCGGCAACCCTGAATGCCCCAAGCGACTTGTGCGGGGCTCTCCGGGTCCGAAGGCCGCC
>JBFKXH010000190.1:0-3462 GCA_041638175.1 Thermoplasmatota archaeon | reverse complement strand
CTTGGAAGACCCGTGACATCCGCAACGACCTCCAAGAGCCGGTCATGGCGAGCGCCGGGTTGGTGACGTCCCCCGTATTGCAGGGGAACATCACCGGTCATTGGCACGTCGCCGTTTCATGTGCCGATGCCTCCTGGAACGGGTCGTCCATCGGGCCGCTCACGTACGGATGGGTCGGCATCGCAGTGGAAGACCCCGGGCTCGCCGCGCCGGCGCAGCATGACTTCCTGATGGTCGTCTGGAGCTTCCCTGCAGGCCCTGTCCAGAAGGCCATGGCCCGGGACCGCGTGGCAAGCGTCCTGGAGGAAGTGCAGATCGATCGAGCCGTTGGGGTGCGGGCCATCATGGATGACCGTGGAAACGGCCGCTACCAGATGGCCGGAGACACGGCCCGCGCGGGGGCCGTCGAGCCGACGCACAATCGCTTTTGGGCCATGCGGCCCGCTTCCGGGATGGCCAACCACCACGATCAGGAAGGGCCGTTCACGCCCGTGGCGTTCCTCGTCAACGACACGGCCGCAGCTTTGGCGGCGAGTGCCACGACCAACGCCGCCTTCGCACACACCCAGACCGATCACCACGCGCCACTACCGGGTCTGGGCGGCAATGTCCAATTGCGCGTCCTCTCGGGCTTCGACCGCACCATCACCTGGGGTCCTGTCGCCGACGCGACCTTCCCCGAGGCCTGGGTCCACTAACCCTATCTTCAGGTGGCCCGTCGCCGGGTCGTGGCGAACGTCCTTGGTTGGCGTGAATGGGTCGCGCTTCCCGAATTGGGCCTTGGGCTCCTGAAGGCCAAGATCGATACCGGGGCGCGCACCAGCGCATTGCAGTCCCAAGACGTCCGGACCTTCGAGCGCGGAGGCAAGACCTGGGTCCGCTTCGAGATCCCGGACACCGAGGGCGCCCGTACTGCGGAAGCTCCGTTGGTGGAATTCCGCTGGGTGAAGGATTCGGGTGGGCATTCCACCTACCGTCCCGTAGTGGAGACCCTGTGGCGCGTCGGCCCCGAAGAACTTCGCATCGAACTCACGCTCGCACAGCGGCCAGACATGGGCTTTCGCCTGCTGATCGGCCGCCAGGCGCTGCGTGAGCGCTTCTTGGTCGACCCTGGCGCGTCCTACTTGATGACGACCTTGGTCTCGGTCTGACCGCTCTGGACGTTCCAGAGGTCGGCATAGACGCCGCCGTCGGCCACCAAGGCATCGTGGCTTCCTCGCTCGACCACGCATCCGTCGACCATGACGAGGATCTCGTCAGCGTGCCGGATGGTGCTGAGTCGGTGGGCCACCGCGATGGTGATCCGGCCGGCCCGGTATTCGTGCAGGTTGTTCTGGATCAGCTCCTCGGTCCGGGTGTCCACCGCGCTGGTGGCCTCGTCGAGGACGAGGATGGCCGGGTCGCGAAGTACCGCGCGGGCCAGGTTGATGCGTTGCCGTTGACCGCCACTGAGCTTGACGCCCCGTTCCCCGACCACGGTATCGTATCCATCCGGTAGCTCGTCGATGAACTCTGCCGCACCGGCGACGGCCGCGGCTCGGGCCACTTGCTCGTCCGTGGCTTCCGGCGTACCGAGCGTGATGTTGTCGTGCACGGTGCCGGTGAAGAGGTAGGGCTCCTGGCTGACGTATCCGATGTGCCGGCGGAAATCATCCAGTTGGAGAATTTCTAGTGGCTGTCCATCGATGAGCACCTGTCCTTCGCGCGGCTGGTAGTAACGAAGCAACAATTTCAGGATGGTCGATTTTCCGGCGCCCGTGTGGCCGACGACGCCTAGCACGCGCCCCTGTGCGACCTCGAACGAAACGCCGTTGAGCACGTCGGGGCGACCCGTGTAGGCAAAGCGCACATCGTCGAAGGCGATGGATGCCGGGGGCCCGGTGAGCGGCTTGGCATCGGGGGCATCCTGGATGCGTGGCTCGGTGTCCAGGAGATCCATGATGCGCTTGGCCGACGCCTCGCTCCGTTGGATCTGGTTGAACAGCATGCCCATGATGAAGAGCGGCATGATGAGGCGGGTCGCAAAAAGAATGAAGGCCACGTAGTCGCCCATGCTCGGGCCCATGCCGGTGATGACCATCCAGCCACCGATGCCGATGAGTCCGCCGTAGGCGATGCCCGCGATGAGGTAGAGCATGGGCACGAACCGGGCCCGCTCGACCGCTGCTCGGACCGCCGCATCGCGGTATTCGCCGCTTTGTTCGTCGATGCGAGCCGCTTGTTGCTTCTGCGCGGTGTACGCCTGGATGACGCCCATGCCCTGGATGTTGTTCTCCAGGATGCTGTTCATGGCCCCCACCGCGGCCCGCGTCTTGCGGTATTGGGGCTGCACGCGCGTCGCAAAGAAACGGATCGCAAAGACGGCGAACGGAAGTGGCGCAAAGAGCAGCAACGCCAGTCTCCAATCGAGCCATAGCAGGAAACCGAAGACACCGACAAAGGTCACGACCAAGCGGACGATGCTGGTCGTCGCATCGGCCAGGAAATTCTCGAGGTTGTCCACGTCGCTGCTGACGACGCTCATCAGGTCGCCGGTCTGGCGCTCCTCAAAGTAGGCCACATCCAGCTTCTGCATGTGTCCGTACAATGCGACCCGTAGGTCATGGCGCACCCGCTGGGCAAGGGAGTCCCACGCGTAGTCGCTGCTGGTCTGGAATAGTGCCAGTCCAAGGAACGTGGCCAGGACGCCGATGCCAGCCCAGACGAAGATGGTCGTGTCGATCGTCCCTGCGGCGATGCGGTCGACCAGGATCCCGATGACCACCATGGGCAGCAGATCGAAAAGGCGCGCACCCCCATTGGTGATGAGGCCGAAGCTGATGCGCTTCTTGTACGGCCGCACGTAGGGCCACAGCCTCCACAGGTTCTTTCGCTCCACGAGGAAACGACAAGGGGGAAAGGGAAAAAGGTCGGGGTGGGGGCCGACGCTTCGCGTGGACCCGCCGGTTCAGACCAGCTTGAGGACTTCCATGCCCCGGACGATGTCCGCCCCAGACCCTGCGGGTCCTGGACCCCGCGGGGGGCCGACGCTTCGCGTCGACCCGCCGGTTCAGACCAGCTTGAGGACTTCCATGCCCCGGACGATGTCGCCAGTGAACACGTAGCCGCCGTGGATGCGGGCGTCCCACGGGTTGGTCGGATCGGGCTGGTATTGGTCCAAGATGATGGGTGTTTCTCGGTCGCTGAAGTCGATCAGCAAGACGCCGGCACTGTACCAGGCCATGACGAGCTTCTCCTCGCCGGGCACCAGGGTGCCAAAGTGGGCGGTGCAGTTGGGGGCGCCAGCCGTGTAGGGCCGCAGCGCTCCGGTCGGGTTGAACGGATCGATGGTCGTCGGGTCGGGGACCGAAGGCGTGACGCTCGGCGCGATGGTCGGTGCACTGATCCAGCTCTTCAAGACCGGCGTGGTCTCGTCGGTGATGTCGTAGAACCACAGGGCGCCAAACGGTGTGCTGGCGGCGG
>JBFKXH010000189.1:0-3510 GCA_041638175.1 Thermoplasmatota archaeon | reverse complement strand
TGCTGCTTCCCGTGCCGCTGGCGCTCGGCACGCCGCCTTCGGTCTGCAACCGCACGGCATCCTCCCGTTTCCAAAGCCGCTCCACCGCCGTCAACAGATAGGAATGGTAGCGTTCATGGATCCTGAAGCCGTTGACCGTGAACTTGGTACCACATTGGTCCACTTCCACGACGGTCCGCTGATCGGTCGCGGCCGCCAACGCAGGATGGCCGTACACGACGGCGTGCTCGCCGAACAGGATGACCTTGCCTGGGGCCGAACAGATGCTGCGAAGCGAAGCGATGCCTTCCAACAAAGCTCAGACTTGCGGCTTGGGTGAAAGGGCTTCGGTCCAGGCCAAGGCTCTAAGTCGATGGGGCCGTCGCACGCTCGTGCAAGGGGACCTGCTGTTCCGGTTCGGCACCTTGGTGTTCTTCTTCGCCCTCGTGGTGCTGCTTGCATGGGCCACGCGGCGCGCCTCGCCGGCGAGTGGCGGGTGGCGCGTGCACCTGGAGGACCTGCGGCGCCGGATCATGGTCAGCGCCGTGGCCCTGCTCGTCGCGGTCCTGGTCCTGTTCTCCTTCCGCGCCGAGGGGTACCGGCTCGTCCCTTCCGTACAGCACAACATGGCCGCGCAGGCTTTCGGCCGCATGACCGCCGATCTGGTCCCGCCCGATGTGCAACTGGTCGTGGTGCGGCCCATTGACGGCTTCATGGCCGAATTGACCATCGCGTTCGGGCTCGGCGCCCTGCTGGCCATGCCGGTCATCGTCACCCAAATGGCCGGATTCGTCGGGCCAGCCCTGAAGGAGAAGGAAAAGCGCTTCCTTCGCGCGGCAGCCATCCCCATTGTGCTGCTGTTCGTGGCCGGCGCCACGTTCGCATACGTCTTCGTCCTCCCCTTCCTATTGGAGACCCTCTATGGCTACGGTTCCGCGTTGGGTGCGCAACCCTTGCTGCAGGTCAGTGAACTGGTCAGCTTTGCCGTCGGCCTGATGGTCATCATGGGTATCGCGTTCCAATTGCCGCTCGTGATGTTCGCCCTCAGCCGCATCGGCCTGGTCGAGCCGCGCACCTGGGCCAGGTTGTGGCGCCACGCGCTGGTCGTCATCTTGTTGGCCAGCGCCGTCATCACCGACCCGACCATCGTCAGCCAATTGATGGTGGCGGCTCCGCTGATGGTCTTGTACGGACTCGGCGTGGCCGCAGCCTACGTCAGGCCAGCTTCTCGTTGATCGCGGCTTTGACCTCTTCCAGGGTCATGTCCGAATCATCAATGCCCAGGTCCTTGGCGGTCTGGCGGATCTGCCCTTCCGGCGGCCCTGATTCGGCCTCTGCCTTGGACATCTCCGACTCGAATTCTGTGCGCGCCCGCTGGAATTCGCCCTTGGCCCGGCCCATGGAGCGGGCAAGCTTCGGGATGGTGGATGCCCCGAACAGGAGGACGACCGCGACGACGATCAAAATGATCTCATTGGTGCTGAGCGCCACAAGGGGCCGACCATGCGGGCAAACAAAGGGTTTGCTTCCGGTGTCAGCCCAGGAGCACCAGATCCCCGATCTTCCCCGGGGTCGAGGATTCAATGGTGTGCCGAGAAACCTTAACCCCTGTAGGTGGGGTCCAAGGCCGATGAAAGCGGTGGCGTTCGCCCTTGTGCTCGCCGTGGCCCTTGCAGGTTGCGGAGACAAGAAGAAGCTCAGCGAGGCCGACATGGAGACCTCTGCAGCGGAGGCCTTGGCCGATCTGCAGACCGACTTCGGCCCTGGCGGTGCCATCAATGGCGGCACCCTGTCGGTTCCCTTCGATGCCTCTGACTACGGGCTCGGCCCCTTGGTCTTGAGCATGGACCTGGTGATCGGCGTCGACGCCGACATGCTCGTCACGGCCAGCTTCGGCAATCCCTTCGACGGCAGCCGCGTGGACTTCACCGCGTACTGCAGCGCCGAAAAAGTGGTCGTCAACGTGGTCGGCATGGAATCCATGGGTGGCGAAGACGTCTCCGTCGAGGGCCGTAACGTGGCTGGCGATTGTACTCAGGCCAGTGAGGACATCCAGGAGATGCTCGGGCCCTTTGCGGCCTTGGCCAAGATCTTCCAGGTCGGCTCCGACCTGAGTCTGCAAGAGGTCCGCCAGACCGGCAAGAACACGTTCGAAGCCACGTACCGCGATGGCAGTGCGGCCAGCGACCTGGTCGTCCTGGTCAAGAACGGTCGCGCTGAACTGGTCTCGGCCACGAGCCTGGCCGATGGCACGGTGCTGAGCGTGGACATCACGTACGGCGATCGCGAAGACATCGATGCACCCGCAGCCCAAGAGCGCGTGCCGCTTCTGGTCGAATGGTCCGGCAAGGCCCTCGACAACGAGGGTGGCTACCAATGGACCGGCAAGGACGGCATCGGGCCAGTGGAGGACTACTCCATCCGCGTCTACGACCGCACCGCTTCCGTCCCGTGCCGTGGCGGACCCAGCCCCGTCGCCACCTTCGATCTGGGCGGACCGGCGCAACAGAACAGCAACGGCTTCACCATCACATTCTCCGAAAACGGCGACGGCGTATTGGGCAAGCACGACTGGGCCCTTATCTACCACCCGGACCGGTTCGACGCCCCGTGGGATTACCGCGTGGAGGTCTGGGATGACTGGGCCGATTCCAGCGCTGACCCGCTGTGCGGCATCCCGGCCGCGGGCGGCGCATGGCTTGCGCTTGCCCTGCTTGGTCTGGTCGCCGTCGGCCGCCGCTACGTGTAGAACGCCTCGATGTGGGGGCGCATGGCCGCGTAGGCGGTCTCCGCCTCGTCCTTGTCCGTGGTCTTGAGCAGCACCTTGCCGGTGTCATAGATGGTGCTCTCCGTGCCGCGTCGCACGAGCAAGAGGATGCGTGCATCCAGGACGATCTCGAAGCCATCGGCGGCGAGCGCGTCCTTGAGTGCCCCCAGACGCAGCTTACGCTGCTTGTCAGGCACGGCCATGAATCCGGCCGAGGTGGTGCAGGGACGCAGCATCGCCACGGCCCTTCGGACCCGGCCCGATTCTTAAGCCGGCCGGATGAGGTATAAGCATCGGGTCCGTCGCGCGCAATGTGAAAGGGGTGCTGCTGCTCTCGGGTGGCATCGACAGTCCCGTGGCGGGCCGCATGTTGCAGGCGCAGGCCGACCTGGTCGCGTTGCATTGCTCGTTCGAGCCCCTGACCGGCCCCGAGTCGGTCGAGAAGGCCAAAGAGCTCGCCAGATTGCTCGGGCTGAAGCACCTGTGGCTTGCGCGGATCGGCGAGCACCTGACCAAGATCGCACAGGACCGGGACGCGCATCGGTTCTATTTCGTCCTGCAAAAGCGCCTGTTCTATCGCTTGGCCGGCGCCTTGGCTGCCCAGGAAGGTGCTTCTTTCATCGGCACGGGTGAGAATCTGGGTCAGGTCAGCAGCCAGACGCTACGGAACCTGACCACCCTGGAACAAGCAGCACCCATTCCCATTGTCCGGCCGCTCCTGGGCCTGGACAAGGTGGACATCATCCACCTGGCCAAGGAGTGGG
>JBFKXH010000188.1:0-3513 GCA_041638175.1 Thermoplasmatota archaeon | reverse complement strand
GGCACCCTGGCCCGGGAACTGTATGGCAAAGAGATCATCGGCGAACGGCACCGTCACCGCTACGAGATGAACCCCGACTACATCGACAAGCTCGAAGAAGGCGGCATGGTGTTCAGTGGCCGTATGCCAGACCGCCCCATCATGGAGGTCATGGAACTGCCCCGCGACGTGCACCCGTACTTCATCGGCGGCCAGTTCCACCCCGAGTTCAACAGCCGCCCCGAAGCCCCGGGACCGCTGTTCATCGGACTGGTGCGCGCGGGACTGGAACGGCAGAAGGCAGAGAAGTCCGCCGCTGTGCCGGCAGAAGCCTAGTCCGGGCCTGCTTTCTTCTGGCACCCATGGCCTGCTTGAAATAGGAGCGCAGCCTGCGCGCAGCCATGAGCACGATCGAAGAATACCAGGCCCTCCTGAAGAAGGCCCGCGCGGCCCTGCCTGAGGACCTTGCCAGCGGTGAACGTTGGAGCCTGCCTCCGGCCGACATCATCAAGGAAGGTCGCTTCACGCTGCTTCGCAACTTCCGCGACCTGGTCTCGGCCGTGCGCCGCGACGAGACGCACCTGAGCAAGTACCTGCTCAGCCAACTCGGTACGGCCGGTCAGATCGATGGCGACCGCCTCATCTTCACCGGCCGCGTCACCGACCAGAACGTCATGAGCCGCCTCGATGACTACGTCGCCACGTACGTCCAGTGCAGCGAGTGCGGCAGCCCGGACACCAAGCTCGTGCGCAACGACCGTGTGCAGGTCCTGCAGTGCGAAGCATGCGGTGCCCACCACCCGGTCAAGGCCCGCAAAGGTGTGCGCAAGGCGGATGCCGCCGGCAACCAGGTCCGTGAAGGCTCCACCGTCGAACTGACCATCGAGAAGGTGGGCAGCAAGGGCCAGGGCATGGTCGAGATGGATGGCTACACCGTCGTCGTGCCGGGCCAGAAGGAAGGCACCACCCTCAAGGCACGCATCACGCGCATCACTGGCAAGATCGCCATCGGCGAGCCGGTGGAATAACCGCGCTCAGTCCTTCAGGCTGCGCAGGTACGCCAGTTCCTGCTTCCACACGTCCGGGCCACCCTCCGTCTCGAGATAGCCGCACGTATCGGCGAACCGGGCATCGTTGACGAGCGTCCGGAAGAACGCCTCCCCCAGGTGACCTTGGCCGATGTTGTCGTGGCGGTCCACGCGGGCTCCGCACGGCTGCTTGGAATCGTTGACATGGAACGCCACCAGGCGCTTGAGGCCGACCTGGGAATCGAACTCGTCCCAGACACCGTCGTAGTCCCCGAGCCAATCGTAACCGGCGGCCCAAGTGTGCTGGGTGTCCACGCAGACACCCATGCGCTGCTGGTCCTCGAGGGCATCGGCGAGGTGACCCACCTCTTCCCAGTTCGTGCCCACGTTGGTTCCTTGCCCGGCGGCGTTCTCGATGACCAACTTGACCGACCCGGGCACCTCGTCGGCCGTCTGGTTCAAACACTGGGCGATGCGGTCCAGGGCGGCGAACCGGGTCGGTTTGTCATCGCGCATCGCCTTGGAGGTATGCACGTGGCTGCCGGGGTGGAAGTTCAGGTAGGCCACACCCAGCGCCTCGCAGCGCTCGAGCTCCATCTTGAAGGACTGGCGGGCGTTCTCGCGCTTGGTGTCATCGGGATTGCCCATGTTGATGATGTACGAATCGTGCACCATGATCCGCTGCAGGCCGGCGGCGGCCACGGCGTCCTTGAACTGCTTCGCCTCCTCATCCGTGATGGGCTTGGCCTTGAACTGCCGTTGGTTCTTGCAAAAGATCTGCATCGTCTCGCCCCCTACGTAGGTGGCTTCTTCGGCCGCATTGTGCAGGCCGCCGGCGATGCTGTTGTGGGCCCCGAGGAGCATGGGTCGTGGCCAATCGTGGACGCTACTTCACTGCGTCGCCTGATCGAGGCGCTTGGCCTTGTGCCAGTGTTGGCCGATGGGGCGCGTCTCGGCCTTCTCCGGCTCGCGGATGCCGGTCAGGTCGCGCCAGATCGCGACGATGCGGCCACGGGGGTGCTCATCGTTGCGCACCAAGCGGACCGTGGTCTCGAGCCAGACGTATTCGCCGTCGGCGCGGCGCATCCGCATGACCATCAAGTGGGGCGTGGCCGTGGCCAGCAGCGCCTCGTGCATCGATTCGATGATGGGTGAATCGTCCGGGTGGATGTGGGTGTAACCTCCGCGTCCGGCCATCTCTTCCGCGGTGTATCCCAGGACCCGTTCTACGGAACGACTGGCGACGAGCCAGCCTGCAAATGAATCGTGCACGCTGATAATATCCGCTGCGCCCTCATCCAGGATCGTCAACAGATCCGGCACCAAGGTCATGGCCTTCTGCTCGCGGGTGATCGCCACGGACTCCGCTCAGCAAAGCCCTAGTTAAGCAGTATCGTTTCAATCCGACTTGCGGTCGTAGCCGGGGACCTCAGGATTGTACTGGTATTCGTCCACGTACTCCTGGCCCGAGAGCTCCGCCAGCCGGTGCATGATCTCGTCGGTGACCTGCCGGCAGATCTCGCGGTCGGCCTGTTTGCCCTTGTACTGCGGCCACCGCATCGGCTCGCCGACGATGGCGCCCGTCTCGACGCCACGGTTCATGCCCTTCTTGCCCTTGGGCTTGCGCTCGAACGTCCCGATCATGGCCACCGGGATCACCGGCACATCGAACTCCAACGCCAGGCGCGCCACACCCGTGTGGCCCTTGTGGAGCTTGCCGTCCAGGCTGCGGGTCCCTTCGGGATAGATGCAGAACAACTCCCCCTCCTGGATGACCTGTCGGGCCCGGTTGAAGGCCGCCTGGTCGCCCGCCCCTCTCTTGAGCGGAATGACCCCCCAGTGTTTGAAGAACCAGCCCTTGATCGGCTTCTCGAAGGCTTCGGCTTTGCTGATGTTGTAGATGACCCGCTTGGTCACCATCGGCAAGACCACGTGATCGAGCCCGGACAAGTGGTTGCTGGCGATGATGGCCGCGCCCTTCTTGGGCACGTGCTCCTTGCCTTCGACCCGCTTTGTCTTCAATCCCACGCGGAGCATGGGGACCGCCCAGGGGCGCATGACCCTCCACAGCCAAGCCATCGACCCGTGCCAACCCCTGACCCTTAAAATAGGGGGTCGGTGTGGCCCGCCAGCTACCAGCCGAGGTAGTCTAGTCCGGTAAGGCGCCAGATTGGAAATCTGGTGGGGTCAAACCCGCGGGAGTTCAAATCTCCCCCTCGGCGTTCCCTTCGCTTTGCTGCGTTCACGCCGCGCGGAAGAAAGTGCTCGACGCGCCGCTCACAGGCTCGCGTCACGCCGAGCCAGATCATCCCCCTCGGCGATTCTCCTCATAGCTGCAGCGTTGGACTGCACGGCCGCAGGTCGCGCGCTTCAACTTTGGGCCGGTGGACTTGGGAATCCCTTCCTGATCCCCCACGTCACGGCAGCAGCCACATTGGCCAACAGCAGCATCCAAAGCGATGCTTCCCACCATGGGAACTCCGGCGTGGCGTGCACGCCGATGGCG
>JBFKXH010000187.1:0-3537 GCA_041638175.1 Thermoplasmatota archaeon | reverse complement strand
GGTCGGTGACCTCTTGCTTGTGTTCCGGGTATTCGATGGTCACGGGCTTGCTGAAGAAATTGCTCAGCGTGACGCCCATGCCTTGCAGGATCGGCACGATCGGGACTTTCATCTAGAGGACCCCCATTTTGACGAGGACGGCGGTGAACACGAAGTTCACCAGACTGATGGGTAGCATGTACTTCCAGGCTGCCGAGAGGTACTGGTCGACGCGGACCCGTGGCAGGGTGCTCCAGATCCAGAAGACGATGAAGCTCATCAGCAGGGACTTGCCAGCGAACCAAAGAATGCCGGGAACGGCGTCGAGCAGCGGGATGGAGTTGCCAAAGGGCGCCTGCCAGCCGCCAAGGTACAACATGGTCATCAGGGCGCTGATGAAGAACACGTTGCTGAAGATGACGACGAAGAACGTCCCGAAGCGCATGCCGCTGTATTCGGTGGTGAACCCGGCGACCAGTTCCGATTCGGATTCGGCCAGGTCGGTGGGGACCAGACCCGCCTTGGCCAGCGCCGTGATGAAGAAGATCACGAAGCCGATCAACTGCGGGAAGATGAACCACAACTCGTCCTGGGCGATGACGATCCCTTGGGTCGATAGGGTGCCAGTGATCAGCAGGATGCTGCCGATGGCGAACATCATGGGGATCTCGTAGCTGACGTCCAGCGCAGCGGCACGCACGGCGCCATACAGGCTGTACTTGTTGTTGCTGCCCCAGCCGGCCATCATTTCGCCCAGGGGCGCGATGGCGCTAGCCGCGAGGATGAACAAGATGCCGGTGCCGACGTTGCTGAAGAACACGGTCTCAGACCACGGCAGAGGCGCCCAGGCCAGGACCGTGAAGATGGCCATGACGTAGACCGCGCCGGCCCAGGCGAGCCGGTCGACCTTTGCCGGTCGGACGTCTTCCTTGGCGATCAGTTTGATGCCGTCGGCCAAGAATTGGAAGATGCCGGCAGGGCCGACCCGGTTGGGACCGATGCGCGTGCCCATGCGGGCAAAGATGCGCCGGAACGCGAAGGTGAACAGGCCACCCGTGGCGAACACCACAGTGAACACGATCACGCTGCCGATGATGGCGGCGATGAGCATGTCAAGCCAGCCAGGTGTCCCGGGGAGGATGTCGTCGATGATGGATGTGAGTGACGCCATGATTACCTCCTAACGGTCTACGTCCCCCAGCACGATGTCGATTGACCCCAACGTCGCGATCAGGTCCGCGATCTTTTGGCCGCGTGCCATCTCATTGAGGGGCTGCAGGTTGCAGAAGCTGGGGGCGCGTACGTGGACGCGCACAGGCTTGAGCTTCCCATCGCCGATGACATGGCAGCCGTACTCTCCCTTGGGGTGCTCGATGCGGCTGTACGCTTCGCCCTTGGCCTTGATGCGCAGGATCTTGCCGCCGGCGTAATTGGGGTTCAAGTGCAGGCCATCCAGGTCGCCATCGCGCAGTTTGGCGATGACCTGCTTGAGGATCTTGCAGCTCTCCAGCATCTCTTGCCATCGAAGCAGCAGGCGACCGTAGCAGTCGCTCTGGGTGTTCGTGGGCACATCGAAGTTGAGTTTGTCGTACACCGAGTACGGCGCGACCTTTCGCAGGTCGTGGGCGATACCGCACGCACGCAGCATGGGTCCGGTGACGCCGTAGTCGAGGGCGTCATTGCGGCTCAGCGGTCCGGTGCCCGTGGTGCGCGCCACGATGATATCGTTCTTCATCAAGAGGCGCTTGTATTCGGCGATCTGCTTGGGCATCTTGTCGACGAAAGCTTCCACGCGGTCCAGGTAGGTGGGGTCGTCGGGTAGGTCGTACTTCACGCCGCCGAAGCGGAAGTAATTGAACGTCAGTCGAGCGCCGCACAGTTCCTCCATGAAGTGGAGGATCTCTTCGCGCTCGCGAAGGGCGTAGAACAAGGGCGTGATCGCGCCCATGTCCAGCATGAAGGTCCCCATCCAGAACAAGTGGTTGGTGACACGGCTCAGCTCCGCCGCAAAGACACGGATGTATTCGGCGCGTTCCGAGACCACACCTTCGTCTGGCCCGCCAAGAAGTTCCTCGACGGCCAGCACATAGCCATGGTTGTTGTGCATGGCGCTGATGTAGTCCATGCGGTCGGTGAGCGGGATGAACTTGACCCAGTTCATGCCCTCGGCCAGCTTTTCGCTGCCACGGTGCAAGTAGCCGATGACCGGTTCCACGTTGTGGACGATCTCACCGTCGAGTTGGAGCTTGAGGCGCAGGACACCGTGGGTGGACGGATGCTGCGGGCCCATGTTGAGCTCCATGAGGTGCTTGTTGCCGACCTGTTTCATGCCGACCACACTGGGAGCGTCGTAGCTTGCCGGCACGCCGAAATCGCCTACCATGAGCCTTCCTCCTCGGTGGGCACGACCACGTCTTCGCCTTCCCGCAGGGCGACGAACTGTTCGGGTTCCTTGTAATCGAGGCGCATGGGGTGGCCCTTCCAGCCTTCCGGCAAGAACATGCGGCGCAGGTCCGGATTGCCTTCGAATCGGATGCCGTACATGTCGTACATCTCGCGCTCGTGCCAGCCTGCGGCCGGGAACACGTCCACGATGCTCTGGACCTGGGGATCTCCGTCTTCCGGGAACTCCAGGGGGACACGAAGGCGCAACTCGCCGAACTCCTCGGGCGTGTTTGCCGGCTTCAGGAAGCTGTAGAAGACCCCGCTTCCTTCGGTCTTGGTGTTGTATCCGCTCAGGCAGCTGAGCAGGCGGTAGCCCATCTCTTTGACATGACGGGCGACGGTGAACAGCCCCTCCGGGGCGACTTCGGTGATGCCTTGGCCATCGGCCGTCTCGGCGTAACCGGTCACGTCGTCAGGACATTGCTGTGCCAATTCGGCGTGGTCGCCGGTCGCGGTGTACGTGGCTTCGTCGGACATCTAAAAACCGTCCTCCTGCATTGTGCAGACGCTCCTGCAGGCATCCAGTTCCTGCTGATTCACTTCGTTCATCATCAGAAACCCAACTCCAGCAGGTCGTTCTGGTCGCGGATCTTGCGTTGTAGTTTGATGAGGCCGTCCATGAGCGCCTCGGGGCGAGGAGGACAACCGGGAATGTAGACATCGACGGGGACGATCTTGTCCACGCCCTTGACGACGAAATAGGAATCCTGGTACGGACCGCCGTTGGTCGCACAAGCGCCCATGGCGATGACGTACTTGGGCTCAGGCATCTGATCGTAGAGGTTCTTGATGCGCGGCGCCATCTTCTTGGTGACCGTTCCTGGCACGATCATCAGGTCGCACTGGCGGGGGCTGGCTCGGCTCACTTCCGAGCCGAACCGGCTCATGTCGTAGTGGCTGCCCTGGACGCTGATCATTTCGATCGCGCAGCAGGCCAGGCCGAACGTGAAGGGCCAGAGGGAATTGCTGCGGCCCCAATTGATCGCTTTGGAAAGCACGGTCAACAAGAGACCTTCCTTCTGCTCTTCGACCACGATGGGGATCCGGGCTTCGCCGATGGTTTCGGCTTCTTCCACCGTCGGGACTTCTGGGGTGTCGGTCTCGACGGGGGCG
>JBFKXH010000186.1:0-3561 GCA_041638175.1 Thermoplasmatota archaeon | reverse complement strand
GATTGGCCGCCTTCAATGAATTCACCAAGCACATGCGCCGTGTGGTGCCGGCCGACGACTTCAAGCTCCTGCACGTAGGCGAGTTCCAGCCAGAAGCGCGCCTGCGGGCGAAACCCCGGGCCATCACGCCCCGCCAGGAGGAGGTCATCCGGATGGCCATCGGCATGGGGTACTACCAAGACCCCCGCAAGTGCACGCTCGAGGACCTGGCGGTCGCGTTCGGCATCAGCAAGGCGGCCGTCCACAAGCGCATGCAGATGGCAGAGAACGCGTTGATCCTGCAACATTTCGAGGGCACGTGAGATTCCAAGGCGTCCACAAGAGTTTCGGCCGCCACAAGGTCCTGAGCGACCTGGACCTTACGGTCGCAGAAGGCGAGCGGGTCGCCTTGATGGGGCCCAACGGGGCCGGCAAGACCACCATCTTGCGCTTGGCCGCAGGATTGCTCCGGCCGACCCGGGGCACGGTGGAAGCCACAGGGGTCTTCGTTCCGCAGGACGCACCCATCTACCCCGAACTGACCGCCCAGGAGCACATGGACTTCTGGTGCCGTCTCCATGACGTACCCGCAGTGACAACGACCGTGCCGCTGCCCCACCGACCGGCCGCCGGGCTCAGTCGAGGCCAGCGCCAGCGTCTGCACCTCGAGATGGCCTTCGCGACAGATCGCCCGCTGCTGCTTGACGAACCTTTCACCGGGCTCGACGCCCAAACAGCCCAATGGCTGGAGCAAAAGCTCAACGACCATCCCCACGCGGTGCTGACGGCACTCCATGACGAGGCGATCGCATCGCGCATCGCGCATCGCATCATCCGGGTGGAGGCCCCATGAGTTGGCGCGCCTTGCTTACCAAGGATCTGCGCAGGGAACTGCGAAGCAAGGAATCCCTGCAGGCCGGACTCCTACTGGTGGGCCTGTTCTTCGTGCTGTACTTGTTCTTGGGCGCCACGATGACCGATCGCGTCGCGACCATCGCTCTTTGGACCCCTCTTCTCTATGCCACGGTCGCCATGACGGGACGCGGCCTTGCTTCGGAGGCCGACCGGGGGACCCTGGAATGGGTCCGGGCCGCCGCGCCCGCAGGCGCCATCGGACTGAGCCGGGTCCTCGTAGACCTTCTTCTCTCGCTGCTCCTGGCCGCTGCGACCCTGCTGGTCATCGCGGCATTTGCCGTCCCGATCACGGCGCAGCTGGCTCTGGTCGTGCTGCTTGGTGCCCTCGGGCTCAGCCTGGCAGGCGGCCTGGCCGGCGCACTGGCGGTGCAGGTCCGCGCTCGTGAAGTGGTCGCGCCGCTGCTGCTACTGCCCGCCGCCGCGCCCTTGTTGCAGGCAGGCGTCCACGCGACACTGGATGCCCTGGGTGGGACGTGGGATGCCACGCCGGTCCTGCTGATGGCGGGCTACGACCTGATCATCGCCGGCGTCGCCTGGCTCTTGTGGCCGTTGCTGTTGGAGGCGGACTGATGCAGCTAAATCACCGCTTGCCTGGAGGCAACCTGTGAACCAGGACCGATGGCGCACGGCCACATTGTGGGCCTTTCTGGCCTCGGCCCTCGTGCTGGCCTGGCTCACGTGGTTCAAGACCCCGGATTGGTCCTACCAGCCCGAGGTCACGGCGCCCCTGACACGCAAGATCCTGTTCTATCACCCCGCTGCGGCCTGGACCAGCTTCGCGGCCTACTTCGTGGTGTTCGCAGCGAGTGTCGCCTACCTCAACGAGCGCCGTCTGCGCTACGACGCACCTGCGCGCGCTGCCGCCGAAGTTGGATTCTGGTTCAACACGGTCGCATTGGTCACGGGCACCCTATGGGGCATCCAAGAATGGAGTCGCACGGGCCAGAACAGCCTGGCGACCGTGTACTCCGAACCCAAGGTCCTGGTCGTGGTCCTGTTGTGGTTCACCTTCGCTGCCTACTTGGTGTTGCGACGCTTTGCAGATGGCGTCGAGCGCCGCGCACGGCTGAGCGCCATCTTCGGTGTCCTGGGCTTCGTAGGCGTCCCCTTGAGCTTCGCCACCAGCCGCGTCTTGCAGACAAGTCTCCATCCAGATGTTGCCGGGCCTGGCAAGAACCCCGATGCTGCCGTGGGTGCCTGGACCGGCGCCACCATGGCCTGGAGCCTACTGGTCTTCCTACTCCTGTTTGCCCACTTGTGGCTACAGCGCCTGCGCATGCTGCGATTGCGCGACCAGATCGAGGAGCGAGAACATGCCCAGTGATGCCACCACGTTTTTCCTGAGTTTTGCGGCCTTCTTCGTCGGCCTTGCGGCCTATCTCTGGCATTTGGAGACCAAGGTCACCCGGCTGGAGCGACGCCTGGAGGCCACAACGCCCAAGAACGAAAGCGACCGTGGAAAACCGTGAACCGCAGAAGCCAAGCCATCATCGGTGCCACCATCGTGGTCCTCGGCTTGGGCGTGGTCGCCCTGGGCTACCTAGGCGATCAGCAGGATGTACGTCAGGTCGCAGACATCGTGGCCGACCCGGAAGGTCACACAAAGGGGTCGTATGTGCTGATCGGCATCCCGCAGCCGGAGGTATTAGTGAGTCTCGATGAGCAACGTCCCAACCCGGACCGAGTGGACGAGACCACCTGGCAGGAAGCTTGGCACGACAACGACACCACGTACCACGGCATCCATCACATGCGCGTGGTCCAGAACGGCACGGTCAGCCATTGGGAATACCGGCTCGTGGTGCAAGAAGCAGGCCGTCCCGAGACGGCCGTGGCCACCTACCAGAACTGGACCAAGGCCGGCGCCCACACCGTCTTCCTGATCCAAGGCTTCCCGGATGGCAATGGGGACACGCCTTGGCTGTGGGGCGTCTACGAAGGGGTGATCCGGGATCCCATCCAACCCAAGCCGAGCCAATTCGAAGGCCACATCACGCGCAGCCTGGACGGCATGCCGTTGCCGCGCGGTGCCTGGGTCTATCAGATCACCGAATACACGGCAGGATGCAGTAGCAAGTTCCTGCCCGAGGACCATCAGTAGTTTTGAAGGGAGGCCGAGTCGGCGGCCCTATGCACAAGCTGCTCGTCATTCTGGCGCTTGCCCTGTTGGCACCGGTCGCCCAGGCAGGCCACGAGGAACTGCACTTCAGCCAGACGTACCTTGCCCGTGTCGCCGATGGTGATGTCCCAGGAACCCCGGCGGTCGAAGCGGCAGGCGCCGTGCACATCCTCGAATACATCCGCTTCCAGCACAATGGCACGACCACCGTGACCGTCGGCACGCCGGAGAGTTTGAGCTGCACCTGCGGCTTCTCACCGGGCGAAGGCACCATCACGGTCGGGCCTGAGAACGCGGCCGGCGAATACGTCGTCACCGTGCGCAACAGCGTCGGGACCGGCAACGCCATCGTCGTGCCTCTGAGCCTGTTGGATGCCTATCGAAGCAGCGCCATGGTCAAAGTCTACCTACCGGAAGGCCTCGCTGCCAACGCGCCCGTGGACGCCAGCGTCGTGCCCGGCGTCTTCGATGCGCGTGCGATCCATGCGTTTGAAGGCACGAGCGGATCGCCCTTGCCTGGGGACTTCTGGTTGACGATCACCCCGGCG
>JBFKXH010000185.1:0-3572 GCA_041638175.1 Thermoplasmatota archaeon | reverse complement strand
CCTCGGCCGAATCCGAATCCTCCTGGCGCTTGTCGTACTTGCGCACGACCAGCAACAAGAGGATCAGCAGCGCGAACACACCCATGGTGATGGCCGCACCGATGGCGACCGGATCCATGTCGGTGGTGCCGGGGACCGAGTCGATGTTCTCAGCGTCTGCAAACAGCAGGAACATGAACGCTAGGAAAGCCACAAGGGCTGCGACGAAGAACAAGGTCCCAAGGACGCGTTTCGTGGACGACCTAGCCATCTTTACCAAGCGTTCGATGCTGCCCTTCGTTTAAGGCTCTACTGTTTCGTAAGCCAGGCTGCAAATGCACGTCCAGCAGCGCCGCGATGGCTGATTTCGTTCTTTTCGGCCGGGTCGAGCTGAGCGAATGTACGCGCCTCTCCATCAGGGATGAAAATGGGGTCGAACCCAAAGCCAAGGTCACCCCCAGGGCGTTCTGCGATACGCCCTTTGCATGTGCCTTCGAAGTGATGAGGCACCCCGTCGGGGTCGACGTAGCAAAGATTGGCCCGGAATGCCGCGCCGCGGGACTCCAGTTCCACGTCCTGCAACAGTCTGAGCACCCCCTCGTTGCCGATGGTCTCCAATGCGTGGCGGCTGTAGACCCCAGGAAACCCTTGCAAGGCACTGACGAAAAGGCCAGCGTCCTCCAAAAGGAAGGGAGGTTCGACGCCTGTGGCGAGCAGGTATCCCGCCGCCGCTTCCGCCACGCCTTCCAAGGCATCGTGCTGGATCTCCGGGTACCCGCGCCCATCCGGGATGATGGCGACGCCCAGGGGATCCAGCAGGGCGCGCATCTCGTCGACTTTTCCAGCGTTGCCGGTGACAAATGTGATCGATTCTGGCAAGGCCACGACGAGGCCACCCGTCGATTTCGTATGAACTACACGGCTTCCCGGTAGCGACCCCGTTGTCGGATGTCATCCAACCGGCCCAGGGCCCCAGGTGCGCACGCAGCGACGCCGTACCCTTCCAAGAACGCGGCCATCAGGACCTCGGCCCTCGGGTCGGTCGCTTCCAATGCCTCCTCCACCAAATGAAGGTCTACGCCCCGAGGCTCGTCTTCTTGGGTCAACTGGCCAAGGCCGAAGTCGATGAGGACCAGCGGGCGCTCGTCGTCCGGCACCAGCACGTTGCTGGTGGTCAGATCGCCATGGGTCGCCCCCGCATCATGCATGCGAGCCACCAGACCACCCAAGTGGTGCATGCGCCGCGTGGCCGTGGCGTCGTCGTCCACCGTGAGCACGTCCTTGAGACTGCGCCCTTCGATGCGTTCCATCGCGAGCACCGCCCCGTTGCGATCCACATCGTACAGGACCGGCACGGGCACCCCCGCTTTGCGGCACCGTAACAAGAGGCTCGCTTCATCGCGGGTGCGCTCATCGCGAAGGCGCTGATCCAGGACCGGGTGGCGGTACGTCTTGACCCGCCGGATCTTGCGCGCTGCCTGCCTGCCCAGGAAGTCGCCTTCTTCCACGGTCGCTTCGGCGCCTGCAGCCATCACGCGCGCCATGCGACCTCCACGTGATCGGTGCGCTGGTACGGCAACACGCCGCTTTGGTCCACGGGTGTGATCAGTCCAGCTTGTTGTTGGATCAGTCCTTGCCAGGCGATCATGGCACCATTGTCGACCAAGACGCCCCGCGGTGGGCAGGCAAAGCGGGCACCCCGCTCCTCCGCCATTTCGCGCACCATGTCCTGCAGACGCTGGTTGCACGCCACGCCCCCACCCAAGACCACGTCCTCCTTTCCCGTATGGGCCAGCGCCCGTTCTGTGACCTCCACCAAGGCCGCGTAGGCGGTCTCCTGCAGGCTGTAACACACATGCTCGAACGGAACGCCTTCATCCACGAGACGCTGTGCTGCGATGGCCATACCACTGAAACTGAAGTCCATGCCCTTCACCGAATAGGGCAATGGATGGAAGTCCTCCGGACCCGCTTGGAGGGCGGCCTGTTCGATGCGAGGGCCACCTGGGAAAGGAATGCCGTTGTCCCGCGCGAACTTGTCCAGACCGTTGCCGATGCCGATGTCAAGCGTCTCGCCGAAAACGCGGTACCTGCCGCGCACGTGCGCGATGACCTGGGTGTTCGCCCCGCTGGCATACAGGAGCAGCGGATCCTCCAGGTCGGTCATCGCACGCCCGATCTCCAAGTGCGCCACGCAGTGGTTGACACCGAGGAGGGGCTTGTCGTGGCGCAGTGCCAGGGCACGTGCCATGGTGGCGGCGACCCGCAGACAGGGGCCGAGTCCAGGGCCTTGGCTGAAGGCGATGCCTTCCAGTTCCTCGGGTGACAGTCCGGCCTCGTCGAGCGCAGCGCGCAGCAGATCGGGGCCCACGTCGGCGTGATGGTGGGCCGCCTCCCGCGGATGGATGCCCCCTTCCTCGGGCGTCAACATGTCGCGCGCGTTGGCCAGGATCCGGCAGCGCCCAGGCTCGGCTTCCTCGACGATGCCGACCCCCAGTGTGTGGGCGGTGCCTTCGATGCCTAAGACGGCCACAAGGCGGCCATGGCACCTCGGCTTAAGGGCGTCGGCCTAGAGCCACACGGCCAAGTATGCTTTGCCGGCACCCTATCGCTGCCAAGCTATGCTTCCCGGCACCGTCGGTCCACTTCCCCAATGCTCCACCGGCTTCCATCCCAGGTCGCTTCTGCGTAGACCACGCATTCCGGATTCCGAGTGGCCGAGAACGAGGCCGCGATGTGTGGCTCCTCTGGGCGACTCACATTCACAGTAAACCGGGCATCCTCGGCGGCGGTGGTGGGAATGGAGAACGTGTGGGAATCACCACTGGGAATCGTTACCCAATAGGAACCTAGCCGGTCGCCCGGAACGCTCAATTCCGCTTCCACGGGAACGTCCTCGACTGCCTCGTTGTGCACGGTAAATTGCACCGTGTCGACTCGCAGTGGCTCGGGATCGTCGGGAAAGGGGGTCTCGTACGTCTTGGCGGAATCCGTTCCGCTCACGCAGCCGGCCATCGCGGCAACCAAAAGAAGCAGGACTTTCACGCGTTGGCCTTGGCCTCAGCAGCCGCCTTGGCCTCTTTCTTGGCCTTCTCTTGGATCTTCTTGGAGCGGGTCTTGGCGTCGTAGCCGGTCACACCTTCCAAGAAGTCGTTCCACGCCCGGTGGGTGTCTTGAGCGAGGGCCATCGCCTGCTCCGCCTCCGCGCCGCCCTTTCCGATGGCCACCGCCACGCCCTTGTCGGTCTCGGTGTCGACCACCAGCAGTTTCTTGCCATCCTGTTTGGCCCAGATCTTGGGCATGCTCCCGTAACTGCCCTTGAGCCACCCGTCGTCTTCCTCGTAGGATCCAAACGCGGCCTCGAAGATCATGTTGAAGTCGATCTTTCCAGCGTGGCCGGGCTTGACGGGGTATTGCTGCATGCGACCTGCCAGCAAGCCTTGGGCCTTGAGCGTTGTGCGCCGATGCGGCCGTGATCGAGGCAACACGCTTTCCATCTCCACGCGCTGGCCGACCCGTGCGCGAATCCCGCATCCTTGGCATCAGCCTCTTGGTCCAGGCGGCCCTGGTGGCATGGACGGCGTTCGCACCCT
>JBFKXH010000184.1:0-3575 GCA_041638175.1 Thermoplasmatota archaeon | reverse complement strand
TGGTCATCGGCGTGCTCACGGGGCAGATCCTGGTCTGGTACCAGGACCGATTGTTCGCGATCCCCGTGTTGTTGGCACTTGTTCCCGCCGTCAACGGGATCGGCGGCAATGTAGGCTCCATCCTGGGGGCACGGGTCGCCAGTGGGTTGCATATCGGAAGCCTGTGGAGCAATGGTGCCCGTGGGTTCCGCCGTGACGTGATCGCCAGCATCGTCCTGGCGCTCGTCACATTCAGTTTCCTTGGTCTGTTTGCTGCGGTGAGCGGACCGTGGTTGGGCGTGGAGGTGCCCGTCTCCTTGCTTGACCTGATCTTGACCACCTTGATCGCCGGCATCGGCCTCATCCTTGTGATGGTGCTGCTGGTGGTCATCGTGGGCATGCTCGCCCACCGGTATGGTTGGGACCCGGACAACACCATTGTCCCGGTCTTGACCACGGCGGGTGACACCCTGGGCATCCTTTTCCTCCTCGTCGCCGGGGAGGTGGTCGGCATATGAGCCTCTGGAAACGTCGTCGCATCAGCGAATTCGAAGAACTGGAATACGAACCCCTGACCGTCCTGGAGATCTTGACAGAAATGAAGGATCTTTCCGAACTGATGGTTGATCTAGCGTACAGCGCCTTGGTGCTGGACAGCGATCCCATCGGGGAAGAGGTCGAAGGACTGGCAAGTCGCATGGACTGGCTGAAGTATCAGCTGCGGATCATGAGCAGCCTGGGTGTGCGTTCGATCGAGGAGGCCGAGCAGGTGAGCGGCATCCTACAGATCGGTGATGCCAGCGAGCACATCGCCAACACCGCCAGTGACATGATCGAACTCTTGGACGCCAACGTCGCCATGCGGCCCTTCCTTGGCCGGGTGCTGGACGAAGCCGATGACCGGGTCGGGACCCTGCAAGTGCCCGATGCATCGCCGGCCGAGGGCCTGACGCTGGGCGAGATCAGCCTGGAATCCATGACCGGTGTCCGGGTGACCGCCATCAAGCGGGGCAAGAAATGGATCTACCGTCCAGCGGCGGCCAACCGGTTGCTGGCGGGGGACACGCTGTTGATCCGCGGGCAACGGGAAGGGGCAGAGCACCTGAAGGCATGGTTGCACGGCGAGGTGGAGCTATGACCGATCGGGTGCAGGCCGTGCAAGATCTCGTCCTGGAAATGAAAGACACGAGCGAACTCATGGTCGACCTAGCCTACAGCAGCGTCTTTTACGACTCGGATTCGATCGCCAAGGAAGTGGTCGGATTGGAAGAGACCGTGGGAGAATATCTTACGGAGCTGCAGCGGCAGGCCCTCGAGGCGGTCCGCGAAGGAGAATTGCCCATCGACCACGCCATCGTCCTTTTGCGCGTCGCACAGGGCGCCGAGGTCATCGCCAACAGTGCCATGGAGATCGCAGACATGGTCCTGCGGGACGTCGAGATGCATCCCGTGCTGCAGCAAGCCATCCACGAATCGGATTCCATGATCACCAAAGTCAGCATCGCGGGCACGTCTTCCCTGGTCGGGCGTACCCTGGGCGAACTGGAATTGGAGACGGAGACGGGCATGCGGGTCTTGGCGGTCAAGCGCCGGGGTCGATGGAAGACCGGTGTCGACGGCGCATTCAAACTCGAAGCCGACGACCTGATGGTCGCAAGCGGTCCGCTGTCGGCGGAGGAAGAATTCTTGGCTCTCGCCGGTTAGATGGGCAGGTCCATCGTCTCGATACCCTGGACGGAAAGGACTTCGCGAAGCTCGGTGCGGTGCCCTTTGCCACGGTAATGCCCCTTGGCCGGCCGGGTGCCGTCACGCCGGTATGCCAGTCGTTTGGCGCGCATCGTCGGTTGGGGTAGGATCAGGACGCCGACCTTCGCGCCGTCGCCTCCCAGACGGCTCAACGCCTGGATGATGCCTTCGTCGATGGTCTCCAGGTCAGAAAACAGGAGCACACCCATCTGGCTGCCTGCCATCTTGCGCAGGGCACGCTGCATGCTCACGGCCAGGGGCTCGGCCTCCCCCTCATGGTCCTCGTCTACCCGGCTTGCGACCCGCTGGAACCGCTCGAGGGCATCGCGGTAGAGCATGCGTGAACGGGTCGGTGGCATCTCTTCGATGACCTTCTCATCATCAAAGGCAAGGAAACCGATCTGGTGATTGCGACGGCCCGCCTCCTGGATGATCTCGCTCGCCCCTTCCAGGGCCGCGTCGAGATTGCGCTTGCCGGCTTCGACCAGGCGCATGGAAGTGCCCGCATCGATCAGCAGCAGACCGACGTTCAGGGATTCGACGATGCGGTCCTTGACCATCATCTGCCCTGTCGCGGACATGCGCTTCCAATCCACATCCTTCATGCGGTCGCCCCCTTGGTATTCCCGCAGTTGCTCATGTTCGACGTCGCGGAACAGGTTGACCAACGCCTTGGGTGCCCCGTCAGGGAAGGCGCTGCGGCCGCTGAACATGTTGCGCAACGTGAGTGCGGCGGTCCCGGGTTCCACCTCGGTCCCCGCTGACACTTCATAGCTGCGAGTGTGGCGGAAAAGGCCGCCCCGATCGCGCATCAGGATGTCCACGGCTTGGAACAATTGCTCGCCTCGCATGACGGCGCGTGCCTGGTATTGCACGGCCCCTGGTTCGCGCAGGATGATCCTGCGTCCGGATTCGAACCCTGGCGCCGGCCGGTCGCGCAACGCGACTTTCACGGCGGGAGCCCACGTGCATCCGGTCGCATCCAGCGATACGTCCACCAGGTCTCCGTACGTGACGCGCTCTTGCGCCACTTCTCGGGAGATGTCAAAGCGTGCCTCCTCGCAGAGCCGCTTGAACCGACGCCGGACGACCAATGGGTGCACGCCGAGCCCGATGCAGCAACTCAAGGCCACGATCCCGCCGACGGTCCACTGGAGAAGGAAATCCGGCGCCACGATCAAGGCTGCGATGAAGACACCGGTCGCTCCAAGGAACAGGATCGATAAGGCCAACATCAACCAAGCAGCACCGGAGGGGATGATCTTGGATGACTCAAGGAGCTCCATGTGCTCCGCATGGTCCGAGTCAAGGCCCTGCGGTCGGGCCTCTTCTTCCTCGACCTGCGGATTGAACGGGTCGTCCGGGTCCAAAGAGGCCTCTGGACTGAACGGGTCGTCCGGGTCCGAAGACCCTTCGTACCCGAAAGGATCGGCCTCGGCGGCCTGGTCGGTCGTCATTCAGCCTCGCATCTGGACACGTGGCTTGGGGACGTGCTTGAGCACATCTTGAATGACCTGGTCCACGGTCTTGCCGCGGGCTTCGGCATCCACGCGCAGCAACACGCGGTGGCCCAACACCCGCGGCGCGATGTAGGCGACATCGTCCGGCAACACGTAGGGTCGGCCGTTGATGAGTGCGTACGCCTGGGCTGCCACCAGCATCTGCGTCAGGCTGCGCGGGCTTGCCCCCACGCGCACGTCCGGGTGCTCGCGGGTCTTGGCGGCGATCCGCTGCATGTACTGGATGGTGGCGTCGCCCATGTGGATCTTCTTGACAAGGTCCTGCCCTTGTCGCACGGAATCGACACGCAGGCGCTGGGCGTTGGCTTCTTCGACGCCTTGTTGCCCCAT
>JBFKXH010000183.1:0-3584 GCA_041638175.1 Thermoplasmatota archaeon | reverse complement strand
TGTCATTGTCGCCCTCGGCCAAGGCCGGCGGCGGGCCCTGCTCGATGGTGATGGTGTGGACCGTGCCGGTGGCAGGCGGCTCGATGACCGAGATGGTCAGGAGTTCGTTCCAGGTGTTGACCGCGTCGATGAGCATGTAGCCCCAAAGGGTCACCGTCTCCCCAGGCATGGCCCACGTGAACTGCCCCTCGAACGCGTCGGGCAGGTTCTTGTGTTCCTGCTTGGCGATCTCGGTGCCCACGTCGGGGCCGGTCGCGTTGGTCGGCACGGTGCCGTCCGTGAAGGCGATGATGCGGCTGTCCATGGAGTGGACCGGCTCGCCCGGCAGGCCCCGGGTGCCGTTGTCAAGGGCCCAGGCAAAGGGCGTGGTCACGTATGCACTCACGGTCTCCGGCAAGCCGGTCAAGACGATCGCCGGCTCGACGTGGGCCTGGCAGACCCCCTCCGCATCCAGGTACCCGTCGCATAGATCTTCGGCGCTCTGCTTGGGCGCGTCGTCACTGCTGCACCCGGCCAATGCTACGGCGGCCAAGAGGGCCACGAGCCACTTTTCCATACGCCGACGTCCGCGCGCCGCTATATGGGGTTTTGGTCACCAACGTTTTCTTGGGCCCGTGGGTCGCAGCCCTGTGACCACCGTCCAGGTGCAGACCAAGAGCATCGAGGAACTGCGCGAGATCGCCCGTAAGGCCCGTGTGGCGGTCCTGAACATGACCTACGACGCCGGCAGCGGCCACCCCGGTGGTAGCTTCTCCATGCAGGATTTCCTGGTCTCGTTGTACTACAACCACTTGACCATGAGCCCGGACATGGTCGATGACCCCGACCGGGACGTCTTCGTGCTCTCCAAGGGCCACTGCGCCCCCGGCCTGTACGCAGTACTCGGAGAACTCGGCTATTACGACAAGAAGGAGTTCCGCCGCCTGCGCCGTCTCGGCGGCCTGCTGCAGGGCCATGTGGATCGAAAGATCCCCGGCATCGAGATGAGCACGGGCAGCCTCGGCATGGGCTTGGGCTACGCCAACGGCGTGGCACTCGCCAAGCGCATGGACGGCCGCCAGGGCAAAGCGGTGTGCGTCCTGGGGGATGGGGAACTGCAGGAAGGCAACATCTGGGAATCGGCCATGACGGCACCCCACTACAAGCTCGACAACCTGTGGTGCATCGTGGACTGGAACAAGGTCCAGATCGATGGTGAATGCGAGGACGTCAAGGGCATCGCCCCTGTGGCGGACAAATTCCGCGCGTTCGGCTGGTACGTCATCGAGGCCGACGGCCACGACATGGAAGCGGTCGAAGCCGCCTACACGGAGGCGGAAGGCGTCACGGGTCAGCCAGTGTGCTTCGTCTTTGACACCAAGAAAGGCGGCGGCGTCTCCTTCATGGAGGGCAAGGCCGAATTCCATGGCCGGGCACTCAACAAGGAAGAGATGGTCCAGGCGATGGCAGAGCTGGGCGAGACCTGGGAAGCCAAGGCCTGACGACCGAGACCTTTAAGACTCGGGGGAGACAAACCAAGTGTATGGCCGGACGCGTCGTCAAAGCCCTGGGTTTTCTGGGCTCTGCCCTGCTTTTCGGCGTCCCGTATGACCCGGCACGCCACCAGCGTTGGGAATTCTGGGCGGCGCTGGGACTGGTGATTGTGATCCTGGTGCCTTTGTGGCTGACCATGTGGTTGGTGATCTGATGGACCAAGACGCGACGCGACCGACCGAAACACCCGCGACCGAACCCGGTGTACGGCGCAGCCGGTGGGCCGTGGTGCTCGCCATCGCCACCGCCCCCTTCACCGGCGTCATCTGGCCGACCAAGGACGTACCGAAGCGTGACATCGGCCTCGGCATCGCCATCCTCGTCATCTTGGTCACCTTGTTCTTGATCTTCCTTTTCGCCTGAAGGACTTAAGCGGGAAGCAGGACTCGCCGGCTCGTGGGCATCGCTGCCAAATTGACCAACCAAGGCTGGAAAGTGGGCGACAAGATCGCCATCCGTGACGGCTACGGCAAGGGATTGCTGGCCGTCGGCGAGCAATTCGACGACGTGGTCGCGCTGGATGCGGACCTGGCCGGCAGTACGCGTAGCAATTGGTTCCAAGAAGCCCACCCGGACCGGTTCATCCAGATGGGGATCGCCGAACAGGACATGGTCGTCACCGCGGCCGGCCTGGCCCACATGGGCAAGGTGCCCTTTGCCAGCACCTTCGCCACCTTCCTGCAACGAGGCTGGGAACAGATCCGCAACTGCGTCGCGCGCCAGAACCTGAACGTCAAGTTCTGCGGCAGCCACGGTGGCTTGATGACCGGTCAAGACGGATCCTCGGCCCACGCACTCGAGGACGTGGGCGTCATGCGCACCCTGCCCAACATGAACGTGGTCGTCCCCGGCGACGCCGTCGAGGCCGCCGGCGCAGTGTTCGCCATGTACCAACACGAAGGTCCGGCCTACATGCGCTCCACCCGTGCCGCCGTGCCGGTCATGTTCGACGAAGACTATTCCTTTGAATGGGGCAAGGGCACCATCATGCAAGACGGCGACGACGTGGCGTTGATCGCCAACGGCCCCCACGTCAGCATCGCCATGCAAGTGGCCGCGGAAGCCGCCAAGCAAGACCTCAGCGTACGCGTCATCTCCATGGCCAGCGTCAAACCCATCGACGAAGCCCTGGTGCAGAAGGCAGCCCGTGACTGTGGCTACGTCGTCACCGCAGAGGACCATTTCCGCAACAACGGCCTGGGCAGTGCGGTCGCCGAATGCATCGCCGACGCCGGCATCCCCGCCCCGCTACGGCGCATCGGGGTCAACAGCTTCACGACCAGCGGCACGCCCGAGGAACTGTACCGGCACTTCGAAGTGGACGACCAGAAGATCCTGAAGGTAGTCACCGAAGCGCGCCGCGCATGAAACGCGTCGCCGTCGTCTTGTTCTTCGCCGGATGCCTTGCGAACGTCGGCAACCCGCTCTACACCGCCGGGACGCAAGAAGGGAACCCGACCGCGCCGAACACCGATTGGCCGACCCTGCAAGGCAACAACATGGGATGGGGTTGGTACCCTGACGCCGTCGTGGCCCCATGCAATGCCTCACCCGTCACCGATTGGGACGACTGCGTCGTCGCCGAATGGAAAGTGACCCCGTTCAACGTCAAGCCCCACACGGCGCCCAAAGGCAGTGCCGTGGCCTTCGAGGGCACCATCTACGTCGGTTCCGACAACGGGACCTTGCATGCGTTCAAGCCCAATGGCACCGAGCTGTGGCGCGCCGCCACCGAATGGAGCGGCAACGGCATCCACGGCACCCCGACCGTAGCAGACGGGCGCGTCTTCATCGGCGCCTATGACGGCGCCATGTACGCATTCGACGCCCACGACGGCGAACGCCTTTGGCGCACGCAGGTCGGCGACTACATCGGCAGCAGCCCCCGCGTCTGGGACGGCCACGTGTACATCGCGGTCGAACACGGCGGCAGCACGACCGTCCGGGACGGTCTTGGCGCCTACGGAACGGTCCAAAAACTGGACGCGGCCACCGGCCAGGTCGTTTGGATCAGCCATCAATTGGCCGGCCACCCCCATGCCCCCCTTGCC
>JBFKXH010000182.1:0-3592 GCA_041638175.1 Thermoplasmatota archaeon | reverse complement strand
GGTCCGTGGCGTCAGCGACGGCCATCTGATGATCGACATGAACGATGCAGGCTTCATGGCCATCACTTCCACGAAACCCGTGGGCCAAGCAGGCGATTATCGAAGCATCAACGTCGACGTTGCCATGGGCTGGTACGGCCGCAGCTGGCCGTTCAGCGGCCAAGCCGGCCCCGCCTTGCACGCTGCGTTCAACAACGTGCCGTTCGTGGAAGCCAGGATCACAGCCATGGAGATGACCAGCGGCGATGATCCGACCCTGTACATGACGTACATGGAGCGTTCCAAGCAGATCGATGAAGGAGATGCTGGCCTCGATCCCAACAACCCGACGGCGGCCCAGTCGCGCACCGCAGAATACCGCAAGCTCCTGACTTCGTGGGGGCCGTGCGGCGAAGGCCTTTCGGGCATGATGGATCTGCGCGTCGGGCAAGTGCGCCACCCGTTCGAGGACGGCATCGTCAACAACCTGACGGGGGCCTTCTCGGACTACCGCGACGGCCTTCACGCTGCCCTCGCAGACAGCGGACTGGAACACATCTACCTGACCTACGGGGATCACGGCGTGGTCAACTACGGCCAGATCATCGGGGAAAGCGGCAGCCTCGCCTGCTCGCCTCCTGGCCCTCCGATCCTGTTCGTGGCCCCACCCCCCGTACCCGTGGCATTGGCAGGCGCCAGCGGCCTGGGCAACGGGGTGGTCGCCGCCATGACCGCACCCGCTGCCGCCATGTTCGGATACCTTCTCGTCGCCAAGCGCCGCAGCGCGCTGGCGGCCGTCACCAAAGCCAAGTGAGCACCATGACCCAACTGACCGAAGCCGACCCGCATAAGTGGATCAAGAAGGAAAAGATCCCCAGCACCGACAAGGTGGAACTCCCCGAGCTCTTGATCGATGAGGTCATCGGCCAGGACGAGGCCGTCGCGACCGCCAAGAAGGCGGCCCGTCAAGGTCGCCACCTGTTGCTGCTCGGCGACCCGGGGACAGGCAAGTCCATGATCGCCAAGGCGATGGCGCAGATCCTGCCAGAGCGTCACCTGAAAGATGTCCTGATCTATGCCAACCCGAGCGACGAGAACCGACCGGGCGTGCGCGTGATGAAGGGCGGCCGTGGCCGTCAGGCCATGCGGATGGCAGGCAAGACCGCCCGCAAAGCGGTCATCGCACGGTGGGCATTGGACATCTTCATCCTCCTTGGCCTCCTTGGCATGGGCGTGTACTTCGCGCTCACCATGGATGGCAGCCAAGGCGTCATGGTGTTCTTCTTCACCCTGTTGATCGGCTTGTTCTACGTGTTCGTGAGCCGCCAATTCCGCTCCAAGGCGGTCAAGATGGTGCCCAATCTATTGATCGAACGGCCCGGCAAGAAGGTCCCCGCGCCGTTCGTGGACGCCACCGGAAGCCACGCCGGGGCTTTGCTTGGCGACGTGCGGCACGACCCGTACCAGAGTGGTGGCTTGGAGACCCCCACCCATCAGCGCATCGAACCTGGCGCCATCCACAAGGCGCACATGGGCATCTTGTTCATCGACGAGATCAATGTGCTTCGGCTGGACAGCCAGCAATCGTTGCTGACCGCGCTGCAGGACAAGAAATACGGGATCACCGGCAAAAGCGAATCCAGTAGCGGTGCCATGGCCCGCAGCGCCGCCGTGCCATGCGACTTCATCCTCGTGGCGGCGGGCAACATGGACGTCATCGACCCGAACCAGCAGAACCAGTACGTGGGCCTGCACCCGGCGTTGCGTAGCCGGATTCGCGGCTATGGCTACGAAGTGTATGTGCGCGCGGTCATGGAGGACACGGACGACAACCGGCACAAGCTGGTCCGTTTCGTGGCCCAAGAGGTCCGCCGCGATGGGTCCATCCCCCACTTCGAACCGCCTGCCGTCGCAGAGATCCTTCGCGAAGCGCAAAGGCGCAGTGGCCACAGCGGCAAGCTTACGCTCCGCCTGCGTGAACTCGGCGGCCTGGTCCGTACGGCCGGCGACCTGGCACGAGACCGGGGCGCGGATCTGGTCACGGTCGACGACGTGCTCAACGCCAAGCACATGAGCATGAGTCTGGAGTACCAGGTCACGCGTCGTGGCATCGAGGTCACGACCGCCCGCGAGGCGATGCAGACCGATGGCGCACTCATCGGCACGGCGACCGGCGCTAGCTTCCTGGGGACCGGCGAGACCGGCGAACCGGCCGGCTTGGTGGTCCCGGTCGAGGCCGATGCCACGATCAGCAGCGACCGGCACAGGGGCAGCCTGTACGTCGGCGGTGGATTGGAGCACGGCCACGTCAAGGACAACCTGGACGCCATGCTCAAACGCCTGCGCGGCCACGACATGGCCGGCATCGACATCCACGTCCAGTCCTTGCTACAACAGGACGGGGCCAGCGCCCACAGCCTCGGCGCCGCGGCAGCGATCGCGTGCATCAGCAGCCTCGAGGACCTGCCGATCCGGCAAGACACCGTGGTCATCGGATCCTTGGCGGTCAGTGGTCGCCTGCGCTCCGTGGATGGCGTGACCCAGATGATCGAGGCGGCGTCCGACCTGGGCTACACCCGTGCCGTCGTCCCGGCCACCAACGCCGATGACATCCTCCTGGAGCACCGGTACCGGGACGCCATCGAGGTGATCCTGGCAAGCGATCTTGCCGAGACCTTGCCGCACGCGCTCAAGACGACCGCCAAGCGATTGGCACCCATCCAGAAGGCGCTGCGGACCAAGCGGCACAAGTAGCAACCTTAAGGGAGACCGGGCTTCGCCACGCGTTGCTCAAGAAGGTCCTCATCGCCAACCGAGGCGAGATCGCCGTACGCATCCAGCGTGCCTGCCGCGCCCTCGACATCGTGCCCGTGGCCGTCTATTCGGACGCGGACCGCCATGCCCTGCATGTCCGCATGGCCGATGAAGCGACCCGCCTGGGACCCGCGCCGAGCACTCAATCGTACCTGGTGCAGGAGAAACTCCTGGAAGCGGCCGCGGAAACCGGAGCGGACGCCATCCATCCTGGCTACGGGTTCCTTTCCGAGAACGCAGGATTCGCTCGCGCGGTCCAGAAAGCCGGATTGACGTGGGTCGGCCCGAGCCCCGAAGCGATGGACGCCATGGGCGACAAGGTCGCGGCGCGTGCCAACGCAGAGGCCGTCGGCGTGCCCACAGCACCTGGGAGTGAGGCATTGCGGGATGCGTCCCACGCCCATGAGGAAGCCGAACGCATCGGCTACCCGGTGATGCTCAAGGCATCAGCAGGGGGTGGGGGCATCGGGATGCGCGTGGTGCGCCGTAAGGACGACCTGAGCGGTTCGTTCGAAGAAGCGAGCAAGCAAGCCGCCAGCGCGTTCGGCGTGCCCGACGTCTTCATGGAGAAGTTCATCGAGCACCCGCGGCACCTGGAGGTGCAGATCCTGGCCGACCAGCACGGGCATGCCATCCACTTGTACGAGCGAGAATGCAGCATCCAACGACGCCACCAGAAGCTGGTGGAAGAGGCCCCGAGCCCCGTCCTTGATGACGAAGCGCGCGAAGCCATCGGCGCCAAGGCGGTGGCGTTGGCCAAGCACGTGGATTACAGCAACGCAGGTACCTTGGAATTCCT
>JBFKXH010000181.1:0-3599 GCA_041638175.1 Thermoplasmatota archaeon | reverse complement strand
CTTCGACTCCCGAGACGGGCGCGACGAAAGCGGCGTGACCTACAACAACGGCCAGGTCCCCAACGGCAAGACCTACACCTGGACCGCATTGACCAAGGGCGAGCATGACTATTCGTGCGTCGGCCGAGACATCAAAGGCACCCTGCGCGTCGGCTGAGGCTTTTTTAGGGCCCCTCCTTGGGCCGCCTGAATGACCGTCCCGAAACGGTACCAGCCCGATGCCATGGAGCAACAAGTCCTGGAGCGCTGGCGCTCGGAGGGCACGTTCCAGGCGCAAGTCGATGCCGGGCGGGCGGTCTACGACGAATCCGGCCATGACGCTGCCCACAAATTCGTCTTCCTGGAAGGCCCCCCCACCGCCAACGGCATGCCCCACCCAGGCCATGTATTGACCCGGACCCTCAAGGACGCGGTCAACCGCTTCCACGCCATGCAAGGCAAATGGGTGCCCCGCAACGCCGGCTGGGACTGCCACGGCCTGCCCGTCGAGATCGAGGTCCAAAAAGAACTGGGCATCGAACACGTCGACGAGATCGAGACCTACGGCGTAGATCCCTTCCTGAAGAAATGCAAGGAATCCGTGTTCCGCTACAAGGGCGAATGGGAAAAGATGAGCGAACGCGTAGGCTTCTGGGTCGACTTCGACGAGCCGTACGTCACCATGGACGACCGGCACATCGAAAGCGTGTGGTGGAGCCTCAAACGTCTCTTCGACCAAGGCCTGCTCGTCAAAGCCCACAAGGTGGTCCCCTACTCCCCAATCACCGGTACGACCTATTCCAGCCACGAGGTCGCACAGGGCTACAAGGACGTGGTCGACACCTCCTGCTTCGTCAAATTCCACCTCAAGGACGCCGACGACGACCCCCACGGCCTCAACGGCGCCAAGGTCCTGAGCTGGACCACCACACCGTGGACCCTGCCCGGCAACGTGGCCCTGGCCGTCGGCGCTGACATCGACTACGTGATGGTAGAAGTGACCGAGGCCAGCGGCAACACCGACGCCAAGGTCGGGGAGAGACTCATCCTGGCCCAAGCGCTCTTCAAGAACACCCTGCGCGACCACGCCGAAGTGGTGTCCACCATCAAAGGCAGCGACCTGGTGGGCCGCGGCTACGAGCCCCTGTTCCCGGGCGCCGTCGACCCCGCCAATGGGGCCCACGGCGAACCCGCCAAGATCGCATGGCAGATCGCGCCGGCCGACTTCGTCACCACGGAAGACGGCACAGGCGTGGTGCACACCGCCGTCATGTATGGTGAAGACGACTACCAACTAGGCATGGCCATCGGGTTGCCGGCCCAGCACACCGTCGGACTTGATGGCAAGTTCATCGAAACCGTACCCGGCGTGGCCGGCATGTACGTCAAAGACGACGCCACCGAAGAGGCCATCTTCGCCTGGCTACGCGACCGGGACTGCCTGTACCGCACCGAAGAATACGAGCACAGCTACCCCCATTGCTGGCGCACCGACACGCCCCTGCTGTACTACGCCATGGACTCGTGGTACATCCGCATGAGCCTCCTGCGCGACCGACTGCTTGCCAACAACGACCAGATCAACTGGGTCCCAGAGACCATCAAGGAAGGCCGCATGGGCGACTGGCTCCGAAACGTCAAAGACTGGGCCTTCAGCCGCAGTCGCTACTGGGGCACGCCACTCCCCGTCTGGGTCTGCGACGCGTGCGACGCCCAATGGTGCGCAGGCAGCAAAGAGGACCTCGCCTCCAAAGGCATCGAAGTCCCCGAACTACACCGGCCCCACGTGGACACCGGCTTTGCCTGCGAATGCGGAGGCACCATGGAGCGAGAACCCTACGTCATCGACGTCTGGTACGACTCCGGCGCCGCCCAATTCGCCCAATTCCCCCAATTCAGCGGCGACGCCGACGAGATGCTCGCCGAGCGATGGCCCATCGACTTCATCGCCGAAGGCCTGGACCAGACCCGCGGCTGGTTCTACTCCCTCCTAGCCATCGCCACTGCCCTAGGCGCCGACAAGGAGTTCATCGAAGCGGAGCGGTTCCAAGGCCCGCCGTTCAAGAACGTGGTCGTCAACGGATTGATCCTGGCCGAAGACGGCCAGAAGATGAGCAAATCCAAGAAGAACTACGTCAGCCCCGACGAGGTCTTCGCATCCCACGGCGCCGACGCGACGCGGTGGTACCTCTTGTCGGCCACCGCGCCCTGGCAAGACAAACGGTTCTTCGACGACGCCGTGCGCGACACCTACGGGAAATTCTTCTCCACGCTCTGGAACACCTTCCTGTTCTGGAAGCAATACGCCGACCTGGACGACTGGCGACCCGATCTGCAGGCATTGGACGGCGTGCACAAGACGGAGGTAGCGCTTGACCAGTGGTTGCTCTCGCGACTCGAGGCCACCGTCGCCGAAGCACAAGCCGAAGGGCACAAGTTCCACCTCCACAAGGCCACCCGCGCCATCGAAGGCTTCGTCATCAACGACCTCTCCAACTGGTGGGTCCGCCGCAGCCGCGACCGCTTCTGGCAAGAAGCCGACAGCGCCGACAAGCAAAGCGCCCACGCCACATTGTGGTGGTCGCTGCACTCCGTCGCTCGCCTCGTGGCACCGTTTGCGCCCTTCATGGTCGAACACATCTGGACCCACGTGCGGCTTCCCGAGGATCCGACCAGCGTCCACCTCGCTCGGTACCCCGAAGCCGGCGCCCGGGACGAAGCCCTGGAAGCCCAGATGCAGACCGTACGGGACCTGTGCGAAGCCGGCCGCGCCTTGCGCTCCAAGATCGGCATCCCGACCCGGCATCCGATGCAGCGACTCCAACTCGTCCACGCCGGCATCGACGACTTCCTGGACATCGTACGCGACGAACTGAACGTCAAGGAAGTCGAGACGCCAACGGATGCGACCCGAGCACGCAGCTACGTCGCCACGCCCAACCGAGCCGCCCTCGGGCCCGCCTTCAAGCAAGACGCGCCCAAAGTGGCCCAAGCCATCGAAGCACTCGACGGAGACCACGCCCACGCAGCCGTCCAGACCGGCACCGTCGGCGTGAACATCGAAGGTACGGAACACGAACTCACCAGCGAACACATCACCTTCGAACAGACGGACCGCAGCGACTGGGCCACCGTCGACGTAGGCGACGCCGTCTTGGCGTTCTACACCAAGCGCGACCAAGACTTGCTGGATGAAGCCCTGGCACGAGAAGTCATCCGACGCATCCAGGACCTACGCAAGGAACTCGACCTGGACATCGAAGCCAACATCGAGGTCACCCTGCAAGGCGCCGAACGGACCCAGGGCTTCCAAGCCCAGATCGAGGACGAATGCCGCGCACGCGTCACCTACGGCGACGTAACAAAGCCCCACAAGATCTGGGAGCTTGAGGGCGAGACGGTTTCTTGTTTGGTGGTGGCTGAAGGGTTGAAGGCTGTGAGTGGGGCGGCGTAGGTCGAAGGATCCTTACAGCACTCCCCCGATGTCCCCGAGTGGCGGGGATCAATTGGAAAACCGAAGTCTCGAACGTTATTTCCTTCCTATCGACGGATTTCCACGTGTCGGAAGCTTACCGTTTAATCCCGGCGCTCCAAAAGAAAGCCCCACAAAACAGGCACAT
>JBFKXH010000180.1:0-3631 GCA_041638175.1 Thermoplasmatota archaeon | reverse complement strand
GGCTTCGGTCACGTTGACGACGGGGGCGGGCGCGTCGGCCTCCGCGGCCGGCTCCTGGATCGGGGCCTCAGCCGGGTCCGCCGAGGTGCACCCCGCCAGAAGGATCAGTACGACAATGGCACGGAACATGGTCCCTGCCCGGCGGGAGGCGACAAAAGACTACTGGTCACGATGTTGAGGAGACCGCCATATTTTGGGTCAAGGGCCAAGTGGCAGACGTCGTTGTGTCCAGCATGTCCGTCCATGGCATCCACACGACCGCGGTCTCCACCGACCTGGACCGCTCCAAGGCATTCTATCAGGCCCTCGGCCTCAAGTTCGAAGGCGAGGAGGGCGGCCTCAACTTCGCGGCCGGCGAACACAAGCTGTACATCTATCCACGAGACACTCCGCCCAAGGCGGATCACACCCTGTTCACGCTCGAAGTGGACGACGTGACGGCGTACCTGACCGAATTGAAGCAGCATGGGATCGAGGCGGCCCGGTATCCTGGGTTCGAGCAAGATGAGTTGGGGATCTCCATCGAACCCCAGTCCGGCCGCAAAGGCGCATGGGTCACCGACCCGGACGGCAACATCATCGGCTTGTTCGAAGACTGAACCTTCAAGACGGCCCATCGGGGTCTACCTCCATGGATCGGGCCGCGTGGATCGCTTTGCTCCTCTATGGCGCCGCCGTGACGGTCGCCGCGTTGGCAGGGTCCCTGTCGACGATCGATGCCGCCGAGCAGTATGGCGAATTGGAGCAACCTGCTTGGGCCCCCCCAGGTTGGCTTTTTGGGCCTGTGTGGAGCCTCCTCTACGTCGCCATCGCCCTGGCGGGGTGGCGCATCTGGCTGGCCGAGCGATGGTCTACCAACACCGGCTTGTGGGGCGGTCAATTGGCCATGAACGCGATGTGGAGCCCGATCTTCTTTGCGTGGGAGATGCGCGCATTGTCGCTGGTGTGGATCATCGCGCTCGACGCCCTGGTCGCACTCCTGATCTGGCGCACCTGGCGTTCAGGGTGGCCTGCATGGATCCTCCTCCCGTACCTTGCGTGGATCCTGTTTGCGACCGCCCTGAACGCGGCTGTCTGGTGGTTGAATTAGGCGGCCGGGATCGAAGACTCCACGATCTGGATGTTCGGTTCCCCGACCACCCCTGCCTCCTGCATGGCCTGCTTCAATTCCGGCGCAGCGATGAACGCCTGTAGGTCGCTCGGTTCTCCCTCACACATCACGCAGACATTGTGCGGGTCGTCGGCGCCTTGGAAGACCCGGTCGTTGGTCAGATGGAATTGGTTCCGTACGTTGGCGTGCTCGTCGTACGCCGCTTTCCATTCGTTGAAGTCTTGCACGTTGTGTTCGATGATGAGCAATGTCATGGTTTCACCTGTCCTACTGGACGCCGCCTGACGCGCCGGGCGGTTCAAGGGCAAGACCATCGGGTCTGGTGGATTTTCCACCAAAAGCCGCTGCGTTGCCGGACCGACCCGCTTTTTGCACTCCGGTCTTTGCGCCCTTGTGGGTATCCGTGATGCGAACGATGAGCCGGGGCTGAGCGTACGCCAGGCGAGCCCGGCCCAGGCCGCGGCCATCCATCACTTGATGCACGAGGCCTTCACGGCATTTCGCCCCCTCTACACAGCCGGTTGTTTTGATGCGACCGTGCTGGACGAAGTCCGCATCGCGCAACGCATGGCCCAAGGTCCTGTCTGGGTCGTCGAGGGAGACGGCCTGCTCGGTACCTTGAGTGCCGTGCCCGATGACCGAGGCCTGTATCTCCGAGGCATGGGGGTCCACCCGGAAGCGCGCCGTCAGGGGGTGGGGCGCCTGCTCCTGGAGACGGCCGAAGCGCACGCCAAGACAGAAGGGTTCGAATGCATGTGGCTCAGCACCACCCCGTTCTTGCAGGCATCCATCGCATTGTATCGGCAGTTCGGGTTCAGAGAAGGCCCGGGACCGAGCGCCCTGCACGGCACACCGCTCGTGTCCTTCACAAAGTCGCTTGGATGATGTGCCACCCATCCATGCGCTCGACGTGGACGCGGCCAAAGGCCCCAAGGTGCGGCAACACGTTCGCCTTGACCTGCGCCTCCGTGTAGCCGTGCTTTCGAAAGACCCGCCGACAGATCCAGGGCCACCCGGGCCACGCCATGCCAGACCAGGCGCGCACTTCCTGGCGGGTCATGTCTCCGCTGCCTTCAAGGATCCAGAACGACCCCCCGGGTCGAAGGACCCTTGCGACCTCTTCCACAGATCGCGTCGGGTCGGTCCAGTGGTGGAATGATTCGCTGGTGACGACCAGATCAAAGTGCTTGGCCGGGAAGGTCATCTGGCGCACATCTTCTTGCAGGAACTGCAGATTCGGCGCCGTTCTTCGGCGGGCGATCTTGACCTGGGCCGCATCCAGGTCCCCCCCGATGACCTGTGCCTCGGGATGATGTTGGGCCAAGCACTGCGCAAGGTGCCCTGGCCCACAGCCGATGTCCAGGACCCGTGTGCCGACCGGCATCGCTGCGGCCAGGCGGCCGTAGAACGCCTGCAAGCGTCGTCCCACGAGTTTGTCGTACATGTGGTGTCCCCCCAGGGGCAGCGTCTCTCTCATCGCAATCGCTCGCGAAGCCACGAAGGACAATCGAACCAACCGATCAAGCCGGCGATGACCCCCAAGGCCAACGGGAACGGCCAGGCCGTCCATTCGGCGTTCGCAAGGTGTGTCACGACGGCCCCCGCCATATCGCCGGCCAGCACCGTGGCCGCGTAAGGGCGCGCTCTGGGCCACAAGATGAGTGCTCCGAACGTGACCTCCACCCCGCCGATGACCCAATGCATCCAGCCCGGGTAGCCCCAATTCTCGAAGTTCTGGGCCCAAGTTTCTGCTTGGAGCAACTTGGCGGTGCCCGAGCCAAGCATGACCAGGGCGAGGGCCCCTGCCCCGATCCACAACCAGACGGCCCTTCGCTCGACCATGCATAGTCATCGGGCGGGCACATGATAAACGCCGCCTTTGGGGAGAGACGTCAAAACGGGCCAACCAGATGACAAGGCATGGAAAGTTGGAGCCGGCGTGTCACGGTCCAGGCGACCCCAAGCAAGGTCTTTGAGGTGCTGTCAGAGCCGGACCATGCCCCCCGGATCATGCCCGACATCATCAAGATCAAAGCGCTCACAGAAGGGCCGCTTGGCCCGGGGTACCGGTGGAGGGAGACGCGGCGTTTCAAGGCCCTCGGTTTCATCCCGCTTCACGCAAGCGCTGAGATCGAGATCGCGGAATTCGAACCGGGGGAACGGTACAAGGCCGTGGCAGACGACGGCTGCAACCGCGCGGCCTATACGTTCACGACCCGCGGCGCGGGGGCAGGCGCGACCACGGTCGAGTTGTTGGCCGAGTTCGAAGGCGTGGGCCGATTCGCTGGCAACGAACGCGTTGCCAAACGCTTGGCAAACTGGTGCAAGCGATCCGATGGCGATCTTCTGGAGCGGCTCAAAGTGTACATCGAGTCCTAGTGGGTGCCAGCAAGGTCTCGTGTCATGCCGGCCACTGGTCTACGCGACGGACGCGGGCAATGCCCCAATATTTGCGTACCAGCCACGGCGGCCGGAGGGCGAACAACATGCCGGCCGCGACGCTGAAGGCGAGGCGGTTCT
>JBFKXH010000179.1:0-3636 GCA_041638175.1 Thermoplasmatota archaeon | reverse complement strand
GAGTGCTGCACTGTTGGCGACCGCTTTGTGGCCACAGATGCGGCGCAGGACAAGAGGCCGATCGGGCGCGATGCGGTCCAGGTCGTGGCGGGTCGGCGCCGGGTCACCCGACCAGTCGCCCTCGTCCCATCCTTCGGCGATGATCGGGCCCTCCACGTGATAGTTCGCTTCCATCCAGGCCAGGACTGTCTCAAGGGCCTCCTGCAGCGTGGTCGCGTGGCGTAGGTCCGGCCGGGTGTGCTTGACCCCGACGTGGAGGAAATGGGTGTGGGCGTCGACGAATCCAGGGATGATGGCACGCCCATCCAGGTCTTCCGTCTCGATGCCCCAGTTGGCTGCTTGGGTCAAGATCTCTGCGTCCGTGCCGACGGCGATCAGCGTGTCGCCCTTCCAGAGCAGGGCGGTGGCCCTTGCATCCGGGTCGACCATGGTGTGGACCTTCGCGTTGACAATGGCGCGCACAAAAAGCCCATGTCTGGGCAAATCATGACATTTTGCTTCTGAAAATGGCAATCCTGAGCAAGAATGTGCAGGTCTGTTCATTATGTGGCCCGACCCCCTGACTTCCGCTGGAACGGACCGGTTATTTGTTATCAATAGGCTTGCCGGGGCAAGCTCCTCGAAGAGGGGTTTGTTACCAGTTGACCTGTAAATGGGTCTGCATTCTTACGGTTTGAGCACGGTTTTCGTGCTTTCTGGTCGGCTTCACGATCGGATGGGATGCAAACGGGTTTTCCCGGGGTCGGTTCGCCGACCCCGGGGCCCAAACCCGGCACGATAGGTTCATTTTACGAAAGCCGCCATTTCGATTGGAACTTTTGCGCCCTTGTGTAAGGAGAAAATCTCGGGTTCCACGCGAAAAAAAGGGGTTGAATCTAATGGTTCGCCGCGGCCAAGATTCAGCAGAAGCAGGCCAGGACGCGCTCGCGGGAGAGACCCATTTCTGCCGCGGTCTCCGTAGCAAGCTCGGGGCATGGACGCGCCTTGGCAAGCGGCTCGGGCGTAGGCAGGGACGCAATGAAAGCATCCAGCTCATCGAACAGGGAAAGATCCATGGACGACGCGGCCACCAACCGGTGGGGGCGGGTGGGTTCGCGGCCTGCTTCGACCTCTTCGAAAAGGACACGCAGGCTGCCGTGCTGCTGGATGGCCTTGACGGCGGTCTTGGCTCCGAACCCCTTGACGCCGGGGTGCCAATCGGTTCCGCAAACGATCGCCACCTCCCGCAACGCGTTGCGCGACACTCCGTGGGCCGACAGGTCCTCCAAGTGGTGGAGCCCCGGAGATTGGCCGCCCGCTTTTCGTAGCACCTCCGGCGCACCCGCCACCAGAGCATCGTAATCCTCCGTCGCGACCGCATCGGCGAGGCCCGCTTGGCACATGGCGGCAGCGTAACGCTCGCCGTCGTGATCGGCCGTCGTGACCGCGACACCCAGGGTCTCGAGCAACCGGGTCGCATCGTCGATCATGTCCTGGCTCAGCCAGATCGTACCCCGCATCAGGCGGTGGTATTCCTTGTCGTCTCCAGCCTCGAGGGCCGCCGCGGCCTTCTCCTGCGCCATTTCCCGAAGCGCACGGCGTGCGTCGACCGTGGCCTGCTTGCGAGGATGCACCGGGCCATCCCAAACGACCACGGGCTCGGCACCTCGTTCACGGAACTGGCGTACGACCCCGGTCAACCCCAGCAGATGACTGATGCAGCGGCCGTCCTTGCGAAGGACATCGCCGTCGCGGCCCCGGATCGAAGTCAGGTAACGCCAGGCAAAGTTGTGGCCGTCGATGGCGATGGTCTTGCCGGCGAACCAGCGGTCCTCCACCGCGTGCATCGGGAACAGGTCCCGCAGGTTGACGCCCATCAGGTGGCGCAGACCGGCTTTGCCCTTAGGCCGTGCGGTGGTTGTTTTTTGCTTGGGCGTGTTGCTCAGGATGTGAAGGAGGGCGCCGAAGCAGCACATGCAAAGGCGCTCGTGGCCGAGCGAGGCGTGGCGACGGTCCGTTGGGCCGTCGTGGCATTCAACTCGATCGTCTACGGCCTGATGATCTATCCGGCGGGCCACCCCCCGCTGGCTTGGTCGATCGTGGTGGCCGCCAATCTGTACAGTCTGATGGTCGTCCTGTGGCCGCCTCGCTTCTCGAAGGCCTTGCAGGCCAGTCTGTGGACGGCGAGCACCGATGCCGCGCTCATCGTCGCGTGGCTCTGGGCCACAGGCGGCGCCCAGTCCCCCTTCTTCTTGTTGTGGGCGTTGTCACTCGTGGCCCTGGCCTTCCGGTTCGGACCGCGGGTGACCCAGGCCTCCACCGTGGTGTATGTGTTGCTGGACATGCTGATCTTGTCCCTGGACGGCGCGCTCGACCCGACACCTTTGATCGCGGTTCGGCTTGGCTACCTGGTCTTGCTTGGGGCGCTCCTGTCGTTCATGGCCGCGTCGGCCGTGGATGTTCTTGGCCGGGAAATGGAATTGGCGCGTACGCTACGCAAGCTGCGACAATCGGAGCGAGAACTGGAGACCGTGCTCGAACATGCGCCCAGCCTGATCGTGAGGGTGGATCGGGAAGGGAAGGTCTTGTTCGCCAATCGGGACGTCGGTCCGGATTTTCGTGGCCTTGCATCCCCGGAGGACGTGGATCTGGTGGAGGCCGCCCTGGAAGTGGTCATCGAGGAAGGGGTCGAACACGTTGTGGAACACCGCGACCCGACCGGAGGGCAGTTCCAGACCAGGGTCAGCCCGATCCTCCAGGGGGGAGTCCCGATCGGAGCAATCATGCTCGGCCTGGACGTAACGCAACAGAAGCACCGAGAGCGCCTGGCGGCCGAAGCCGAAGCCAAGGACGCTGCCATGGCGCGGCTTGAGGAACGCGACGCCTTCAGGCGCAGTTTCCTGAACGCCGCGGCGCACGAACTCAACACACCCCTGACTCCGTTGAAGCTCCAGGTCGATGTCTTGCGCCGGCGCATGGACGATCCGGCCGCATTGGACTTGCTCGATCGCAACATCAAGCGGCTGGCGACGCTCGTCGACGACCTGGTGCAGGTTTCCCGTATGGAAGCAGGCAAGGCCCGCTTGATGCCCGCTGCGTTTGATCTGGCGACCCTCCTTGATGAAGCGGCCCACACCTTTGCACCACAAGCCAAGGAGCGTCAGGTCATGATCCATCGGGAATACCCGAGTCCCTTGGAGGTCTACGGGGATCCGACGCGCATCAGCCAGGTCATCTACAACCTGCTCTCGAACGCCACAAAATATGCGACATCCACGATCCAGGTCACCGCCCAGTGGCAGGGCCGGGAGTTGATCGTCACCGTCGCAGACGATGGCCCCGGGCTGGAAGCCGCACAGATCGCCCGCATGTTCCGGCCGTTTGAGCAGGTGCACGAAAGCAGGCACCAGAAGCCCGGCACCGGGTTGGGGCTGTTCATCGCCAAGAGCGTCATGGAGGCTCATCGCGGGGATCTGACCGTCAGCAGCGGCGGTGCGGGGGCCGGGGCCAATTTCGTGTTCGCTTGGCCGGCCCGCCCGCCGGCCTAGCAGGTCGAATTCAAACCCGGTTGCAGGGTTCCTTGACCATGCGATTGCTTGTCACCGGCGCATCGGGGCTGGTCGGCTCCTTTCTCGTTCGGCATGCACTGCAAGAAGG
>JBFKXH010000178.1:0-3641 GCA_041638175.1 Thermoplasmatota archaeon | reverse complement strand
TCCAGGCGCGTGTCCAGGCCCGTCTCGATCTCTTCATCCCACAGCGCCATGGGGAGGGGCGTCTGTGCCTTGTTGGTGACCGTGGCCGCGGTCGGCAACACCTCAAAGCCCGCCTTGGCTTTCTCTGACTCCTTGACGAGCCCAGTGATACTGACCGTAGATTCGTCCGTGAGCTTGGTCAGCTGGTCAAAGAGGCCCGGCGCACTCTCCGCCAACTGCTTCTTCAGAAGGACGAACTGTACATGGCCCGTGCGGTCGCGCAATTCCAAGAACGCGATGTTCCCCTTGGCGCGCAGGCTGTGCACCCAGCCAGCAAAGGTCTGTTCGGTCCCGAAGTGCTCACTGGTGACCTCGCCACAGCCGAGGGTACGCAGAGTCATGGCGCGCGCGACAGAAGCCCCCGTCTTAGGATTGCCGTAGGGCCATGACTGCAGGCCCCATGCTCAGCAACGCGAAGATGGCGACCACGAACGCGCCGGCCTGCGTCTGATCTGTCAGGTTGTTGCGCAGTCCGACCGCCAACAAGGCCGTCAGTCCGACCACGCCGGCTCCGACGGCAGATTGCCATGTCTGGAAGTCACCCCACTGTCGCCACACAATGTCCGCAGAGGCCACCATGGCCCCGGCGATCAGAAGCGCATGCCCCACGGAGGGGCTGATGCCGAAATCCATGCCACCGTCCTCGGTCGAGACGTTCTGAAGCAGCCCCATGGTGCCTACCACCGCCAACACCACGCCCGTGACGCCAAGGATGATGCCGCTACGATCGCGGAGCATGAACAAGAACACGCTGGCCGCCAAGATGACGGGCACAAGGATCAGGTTCGCCAGGTCGACGAGAACAAGTGCAGAAACGGCAGCCAAGGCGCCGGCGATGATGCCGATGATCGGCAGGGGACGAGCCATGGGCAAGAATCGAGCCTGCTCCAAATAAAGGTGGTCAAGGAGCCCGATGGGGCCTGCTCTACTCGCGATTGCCCTTCATGGTCTCCGACCACAAGACCAAGATCATGGTCCAGATGACCACGATGACGCCTGCGCTGAACAGAAACTGACTGGCCCTGCTTTCTGGATCGGGGCCCGTGTAGACGATCCCCAACCCGATGATCAGCGATGCCATGATCACGGTGAAACCCATCTTCAAGGCACTGCGACCCTGGCTCGCCTTGAGCCCTTCAAGGCCTGCGATGTCGATCGTGGTGCGCAATTCGTTGCGCTCGAGCCGCCGGACCAATTGATTGAGCGCGTGGGGGAACGTACGCCCGAACTTGAGAAGCTCGCCGACGGTCTCCTCCACGATCTCCTTCTGCTTCTTCGTCGAGGTCAGGTTCTTCCAGACCAACTCTGCGACCACCGGCTCCAGGACCGAGACCAATTCGTAGTCGGGGTCCAGGTCACGGCAGAAGCCATCAAACTGGAACAAGGCGCGCGTGATGAGCATGAAGTCGGGCGGCAGCAGCATCTTGTGCCGCTTGGCCAGATCCAGGATCATCTCCATCATGCGCGGGTCGGCGACGCTGACCTCTTCCCGCTCAAAAAAGTCGAGGACCTTCTCTACATCGGTCTGGAACTTCTTGGGGTCGTACTCACCGTGCTGGTCGCACAGGTCGATGACCGCCTCGGTCGTACCTTCCAGGTCGCTCTTGGCAATCCCCGTGATGAGACGCAGGATGTTCTTGGCGCGCCGTTCCGTGACCATTCCGACGGCGCCAAAGTCCAGGAAGACCACCTCGTCGCTGGCCAGGATCATCATGTTGCCCGGCGACGGATCGGCATGGAACAAGCGATGCAGGAAGATCTGCTTGGCCATCGCCTGCGTGATGATCTTGGCGACGTTCTTGCGGTCGATCCCTTGCGGATCCAAATCTGCCGGGTTGGCGAACTTGAGCCCCTGAATGAACTCCATCACCATGACACGCTTGGAGCAGTGCTTGCTGAACATCTCCGGGATGTGCACGCTGGCATCGTGGCGGAAATTGTGGGCCACCTTCTGCGTGTTGCGCATCTCGTACGTGTAATCCAGTTCGCGCTCCAGCATCAATTGTAGCTCTTCCAGGTGGTGGGTCGGTTGCCAGACCCGGCTGGCGGCGAACGTCTTCTCGATGAACGTGACCAGGCCTCGCAGGATGTCAAAATCAAGCAGCATCGCTTCTTCGATGCCCACGTGCTGGACCTTGACCGCCACTTCGCGCCCGTCCTTGAGCCGCGCCTTGTGGACCTGGCCGATGGAGGCGCTGCCCAAGACGTCGGAGCTGAATTCATCAAACAGATCTTCCACGTCCGCGCCAAGCTCTGCCCGGATCACCTCCCGGACCTCTTCGATCGAACTGGGCTTGGTGCCATCGTACAGTTGCTTGAGCTCTTCTGCGAATTCCTGCGGCACCAGGTCTGGCCGGGTGGCCATCAACTGACCGATCTTGATGAAGGTCGGACCCAACTCTTCCAGGATCCGCCGCAGCCGGGCCGGCTCGTCCGTCAATGGGTCGCCCGAAGCCAATTGGCGCAGCAGGCCCCAGAAATCGTGCTCGACGAGGATACTCAGGATCTCGTTGAACCTGGATGCCTTCGACCGGGGACGTACCTGGACAAGCTCCGCCATCAAGGGGCCAAGCCAGCAAGGGATTGAAAAGGCGGCGGTCGACCGACTATCCGATGTAGTGGAGGTCGCTGGGTTCCTTGGCAGCCATTTCTGCTTCATGCAGTTGCTGCGTGATCTTGTCCAACTCCACGGCCTTCTCATCCAAGTCGGTGGTATCGATGGCGCGCCCCAGGAGCTTTTCGAGCACGCCGAGTACGGCGCGGGCCGCCGCCGGATCGACCATGTAGCCACTGGTCTCGCCCATCAGACAGGCCCCCGTGTGGCCCCGCTCCATGCCCAGGCCCAGGAACAGGCCGCTGGCTCCGATGATGCCGCCGCCCGGTTCATCTTCTTGGAAGGAGACGCCGAGTTTCTCCAACGCCGTGACCGTTGCTTCGTCGGTCGCAGCACCCATCACGCCGGGGTCTTCCACCGTGGCTCCCAGACCGAAGCCGCCCAGCGTGTACATCTGGTCGCAGCCGAGTGCCTCGAGACGATCGAGGACCCCTTCGACCAGTGCGAACTGGCCCTGGCTCGACAGGGGCTGGTAATCGCCGGTCAGGATGACCAAGGGCCGGGCATCGCCCTCGGCGGGTACGGCCCAGAGCTGGTTGCGGACCAGTCGCACCGTGCCATTCTCTTGGATCGTGACCTGGGGCGGAAAATCATGGCTGAAGATGTCGCACCAAAGGGTCGCATCCAGCGCGTCGACCAGGTGTTGCGCCGCCAGTTTGCCTACGTTACCGACCCCAGGCAACCCTTCCACGAAAATGGGTGCCTGCACGTCGGGCGTGGATTTTTCTTCGAAGCGCATCAGGGTCATCCGTCACGCTCCAGCCGCTTGAGCCGGCGCCGGTACTCGCCGTGATGGTCCTCAGGACTGAACTTGGCGGGACGGTTCGGGATGGCCTTGCTGCCACAGTGGACGCAGGTCTCTTGCAAGGTGTATTCCTTGCACGCGGTGCAGCGCTTCAGGAGCGCCTTCATGCCGCCTCTTCCAGTTCACGCTGGAAGGAACCCTGGCCACCCTTCGATTCGATGACCTCGATGGCGCGGTCAGCGG
>JBFKXH010000177.1:0-3645 GCA_041638175.1 Thermoplasmatota archaeon | reverse complement strand
GAGGCCGTAGCATTCGTCCCAGTGGAGCGGGACGGCGTCGGCAAGCAACGCCAGCCCGAAGGTCTCTCCAGGGTCTACGCCGAGGACAATCCGGCGGGGGTCACGACGCCCGGTCAGCGCCGCCGCCGTGCGGATCCAGGTCGTCTCGACGTCCGCAAGGGGCACCCCACGTGGATCGTCCACGTCCCCGATGACCACCTGGACCGCCTCGGGCACAGGCTCGCCGGGTCGCAGGCCCAGCAAATGCACGCCCCTTGACTCGAAGAACGGCGCCAATTGATGGTAGGCGCGAAAGTCATCGGTCACCAAGGCCACCGGGCGGTTGACGCGGGCACCCGTCGGACCGGTCACGGTCCCTGGACGCACGCTGCCCCTCCAAGGGGATTTCGGTGCAGTTGGTGCCAGGGTCGAACGGGCACATCGGCTTGTCCCCGTTGTCCCGTGGGGCCTTGTCATCCTTCCTTTATGCACTGGAGATAGAAATCCAACCCACGGATGGCCAGCGAAGCCGAGGTCATGCAGGGTGCCAAGGCACGTGTCGTGCGGGACATGATCCGTCCCCTGAGCGTGGGCTTTGCCGTGTTCATCGGCTACCAGGTGTACACGGGCATCTTGGGTCGGACAGGCCAAGAGCGCATCCTGATCGTTGGGGCAGACGCCCTGGTGGCGGCATACCTGGCCGCCTTGGCGATCGTTTCCTGGCGCCGCTCCTTTTCGTTACCGGTGGCCAACGCGTTGGGTGCGTCCCTGGGGTTGGCCTTGGCTGGTACGGACATGACCACCATGGCCGTGACCGGTGAGGTCCCGAGTTTCCCGGCCACCGCCCTGGTCTTGGCAGGGCTTGGGGCGGTCGTCCTTTCGTGGCGCTGGATCCTCGCCGTGGAGGCCTTCCTCTGGGGCGCCTGGGTGGTGTTGACGAACATGTTCGCGGGCAACCCGAGCCACGCCGCTTTCATCATGCAAGTATCGGTGATCACCGGTCTCGCCATCCATTGGGGCCGCATGCGGGCCTACGAGCAATTGATCAGCGCCCGGTTGCACGAAGAGAAGGCGCGGCAGGACCTCCAGGACGTCAACGAGGAGCTGGATCGGTTCGCCGCTGTCGTGGCCCATGACCTGAAGAATCCGATCTCGGCCATCCGCCTGAAGGCAGCGACCCTGCGAGAAAAGCGACCCGGGAAGGAAGCCGAGCGCATCCTGGGGGACGTCGACCGCGTGGCCCGTGATATGGGGCGCCTCGTCGATGATCTGCTGGCCTACGCACGGGGCGCCAGCTATGGCTCAGAACAAGATGCAGGCCTGGAACAAGTCGCAAATGAGGTCCGCCTGCTCTTTGCCGACAGCGTTTCGAAGGCCAACGGCGAGATCGTGGTCGCGCACCTCCCTGATTATCATGGGCCTCACGCCATGCTTCGGCAACTTTTGCAGAACCTTGTCAGCAACGCGCTGCTCTATCGCGGTGAAGCGCCGCCGCGCATCGTCATCGCAGGGCGGACCCTGGCGCAACAGGTCGAGTTCTGGGTCGAGGACAACGGCATGGGCTTCGATGACCGCCTCGCCAAACGCATGTTCGCGCCGTTCCAGCGCGGCGATGTGGACGCACCAGGCCACGGATTGGGCCTGGCCACGTGTAAGCGCATCGTAACCGCACTTGGCGGCACCATCCATGCGACTTCCCAGGGGCGCGGTGCGACGTTCACCGTGAGGCTGCCGCGCGGCCCAGATGTGGGGAAGAGGGAAGAGGAGGAGTGAACGCTCAGCTGGCGACCAAGTCGACTGTGCCGCTGCCGCTGTAGCCGCGCACACCGACGTAGTACCAGCCATCGGCGAGGCCGCTGAGGTTGCACGATTCGTCGCTCCCGCTCTGGTACGGGCGGCAATCGTAGTCGCTCGTTGTCGGCGCGCTTCCCGCATTGACGTACAGGTCTGCATCAAAGCTGCAACCAAACAGGCCGCAGCTCGGGCCGGTCATGTCGACGGTGAGGGTTCCGTCGGTCACGCACACCTTGCCGTAGGCCCATTGGCCACTGCTGACGCTTGCCGAGTACGTCGTGCCCTCATCCATGATGATCACGCCGTCGCCGTTGTCCGTGCAGCCGCTGGGTGGCGGTGGTGCGGTTACCGTCACCGTTGCCGTGGCCGAGTCGCTGCCCCCGTTGCCGTCGTCAACGGTCAGGGTCACAGTGTATGTGCCTGCGGCCGCGTAGGTGTGGCTTGGGCTGATTCCGGTTGCTGTGGCGCCGTCGCCGAAGGTCCAGCTGTAGGTGAGGCTGTCTCCGTCTGGGTCGCTGCTGGTACCTCCATTGAAGGCGCATTCCAGGTCGCTGCAGTTGCTGCTGAAGCTGGCCGTCGGGTCTTGGTTGACTGGCGGCGGTGGCGTTCCAGCACCATTGTGGTCGGCCACGAGGGTGACCGTGCCGCTGCCGCTGTAGCCGCGCACGCCGACGTAGAACCAACCCTCTGCGCTGACCGTCAAGCTACAGCTCTCGTCGCTGCCGCTCTGGTAGGGTCGACAATCGTAATCACCGGTCGTCGGTGCGCTGCCCTCGTTGACGTAGAGGTCCGCATCGAAGCTGCACCCGGTGAGACCACAAGAGGGGCCATCCATCGTGACCGTCAAGCTCGTGGCGTCGCTTGTTGCGCAGATCTTTCCGTAGGCCCATTGGCCGCTGCTGACGCTTGCCGAGTAGCTGATGCCGTCGTCCATGATCGTGACGCCGTCACCGTTGTCCGAACACGCACTCGGGGGCGGCGTGGATCCAGCGGCGACCGTCACGGATGCCGAGGCGCCGTCCGAGCCGCCGTTGCCGTCGTCGACGGTCAGCGTCACGGTGTAGGTCCCGTCGGCTGCGTAGGTATGGCTGGGGCTCATGCCGCTGCCGGTGGCGCCGTCGCCAAACGTCCAACTGTAGGTGAGGCTGTCTCCGTCCGGATCGCTGCTGGCGCTTCCATCAAAGCTGACCGTGAGGTCGCTGGCGCTGTGGCTGAAGTCTGCCGTGGGGGCAGAATTGGTCGGTCCGCCACCGCAGCCACCAAGGGCATTGATGAGGGAATCCACGCGCATGAGTCCGTGGCCGTACAGGTTGTCCCGGCCGTTGGATCCGAGGTCCTCCGCGGTGCTCTGCATCAGGCTGCGCATCTGGGTGTGGCTTGTGCCCGGGGCACAGCCCCAGGCAAGCGCCAAGGCGCCCGCCACGTGTGGCGTGGCCATACTGGTCCCGCTCAAGGAATCGTAGTCGGCGTCGTTGCCATTGTAGGTGGACTCCACGTTGCTGCCCGGCGCTGCGATCTCCAGCTCCGCGCCTCCGTTGGAGTAACTGGCTCGGCTCTTGCTGCTGGTGAGGGCGCCGACGGCGATGGCATTGTCATACGCGGCCGGGTAGGAGACGCCGTTGCTGCTGGAGTCATTGCCGGAGGCCGCGACCACGAGGACTCCCTTGTTGTATGCGTAATTGACGGCGTTGTTGCCGCTGGTCGAGTAACCGCCGCCACCAAGGCTCATGCTGATGATGTGCGCGCCTTCATCGGCGGCGTCCATGATCGCGGCGTTGATGTCGCTGCTGCTGCCACTGCAAGTGACGGAGAACAAGCCCCCTACCGGGCCGAGGACCTTATGGTGGATGATCTTGGCTTGGCTCATGCCCG
>JBFKXH010000176.1:0-3646 GCA_041638175.1 Thermoplasmatota archaeon | reverse complement strand
GATGGGCCCGCGCAGGGCGGCGCCTGCTACGATTTCCAGAACACCCGCGATTTCTACGGGTTGCCTGAGGAGGTCCCCGCGCCGCCCACGTCAGAACCAGGTGAGCTTTTCGGCATCGAGTAGACTCGGCCCGCTTTCCAGGATCGCCACCATGCCTTGGGCGTCACGGCTCTGGGACGGCTTGGGGTCATCGGCGGTCGCACACCCCCCCGTGCAGCCGTCTGCGTAGGCGACATAGACCCGCCCATCGGGGCCGATGTGCAGGTCGTTGAAATCAAGCAGGTTGCGGTTGCCCCCGACGCAGCTCCCGCTGTGGATGCAGATGCTTCCCACTTGGACCGGGTCGTCGGTGACCCGGACCGTCGTGAATTGAGGATCGTCGTCCAAGGCATTGAGGCTGAAGGTCACGTAGAGGTGATAGATGGCGTCCGCGGGGGCTTCGTGTGGGTTGCCGGCGTGGTTCTCGCTGCCCAGATAGGCGACCGCGATGCGACCCGCATCACCCGCATCGATGTGGGGGAAGGTGGCGCTCGTGACATGGTCAGGACTGACGCGGATGCTCTTGGTGTCCCAGCTGCTGCCGGAGTTGGTCGAGCGGGCCATGTAGATCCCGTAGCCCTCCGAGACCCAGACATGGTACGCATTCGCTTCGTTGTCGGTCGCCACTTCCGAGTTCTTGCGAGGCGATGGCGTCCCGACGTCGGACCCCATGGAACGGGTGGTCCAAGTGAGCCCCGCGTCATGACTGATCACTACGGTCGGCTGGTCGTAGCGCGGGGGAACGTACACGGTCCCGTCTGGGCCGACCTCGATCGCACCGTGGAGTCCGGAGCCGAGAAGGGTCGCCTGGCGCTGGATGGGGAACGTCACGCCCCCGTCCAAGGAGACCGAACAGTTCACACCCAAATTGAGCCCCACGCCGGCCGCCGCCACCGTTGCGGTACTGCCTGGCGGGACCTTGTTGACACAATAGTAGACGGCTCGTTCGTACGTGGCCTGGGTCGCCAGCGGACTGTCCGCCGGCCATGGACCGCTCCCCAGCTTGATGTGGTCATTGCCAGGGACGGGCCCACAATTCCATGGATTGGCCAACCAAGAATCGCCGCCATTGTCCGACCAGGCGATCCACGAGCATTCCACCGAGAGCATGTTGACCGCCCAGACCCGGTCGACGACCGGATCGACCCACAACCAGGGGTCCGATGTGGTGGGCGCGCTGAAGAGGTCATCGACGTCCTCCCAACTGTCCCCGTGATCGCATGACCGCATGGTGCTGGCCAGGGCCTGGAAGAACAGACAATGGTCGCTTGTGATGCCGATGCTTGGCTCCGGGCCGTTCCGGCCCACATCGGAGAGCCTGAAGATGGGCAATTCCGTGTCCACATCGACCTCCGTCTCGGCGCTGTAGAACGAGCCACCTTCCAGGAGCGTCAACTTGACCAGGTATGCGCCAGGCGCCGGGAAGGCGTGGGCCGGGGTAGGTTCGGTGCTGGTTCGGCCGTCGCCGAAATCCCACCCCACCATGTCCGCTGTACCGGCGAAGGTGAAGCTGAATTGGATGACCAGGTCCCGTGCTTCCCATTGGATCGTCGGGGGATCACGCAAGGGTCCGGTCTCGACCGCCTCGCCCTCCGTGGGCTGGGGCTGGCCGATGGCGATGACACGGGACGCCGACGCGTCGGGCCCGGCCTCGTAGGACGTCACGAGGGTCACCTCAAAGATACCGGCCGTCGCGTAGGCATGGAACGCCTCCTGGCCAGCGCCAGTGGCTCCATCACCAAAATCCCATGTGAATCCGATCGCGTTGGGTGCCTGCGCTGTGAAGAAGACGGTCTGGCCCGGTTGCGGGGCGCTCAGATCCCAGGTGAACGTGACGCTCCGATCCACCGGGGTCGCCTCCGTACCCTCCTCCGGGGCTGGCGCTGGACCCTGATCGTCTTTGCCAAAGCAGCCTGAAAAGGCCAAGGCGATGAGCAGGAAAGCAACGAGGCGCACAGGCATCCGTGAGGGTCAGGCCCCTTAACCGTTGGCTCCGATTCGTGCAAGTTCGACCGCTTCGTAGAGGCTTGGCCCACCCGCCTGGATCGCGACCTTGCCAAGGGCGTCACGGCTCTTGGAGGGTGTATGGTCCCCGGCGGCACATTCTCCCGTGCAGCCGTCCGCGTAGGCGATGTAGATGCGCCCGTCCTGGTCGATGGTGAGGTCATTGAAGTCCAGCAGGTTGCGGTTGCCGTTACTGCAGGCGCCAGAGTTCAGGCAGATGCTGCCGATCTGGACCGGGTCCTGGCTGATCTGGATGGTGGTCCACGTGGGGGACGGGGCAAGCGCATCGAGGCTGTAACTGACGTACATGTGGTACGTGGCATTGACTTCCGACCCATGCGCCTCGTCGGCCAGTTGGGGGTTGCCAACGTAATCGGTGGCGCCCAAGTAGGCGACGGCGACACGCCCTGGGTCACCGGCGTCGATGTGCGGGAAGGTGGCGCTCGTGATCTCCACGGGGCTGATGCGCAGACTGGTCTCGTCCCACGTGTTGCCCGAGTCGGTCGAGCGGGCCATGTACACGCCGTGATCGGCGCCTATCCAGATATGGTATGCATTGCTTGCGCTGTCCGTGCCGACTTCCGAGTTCTTGCGCGGATCGGGCGTGCCAACATCCGAACCCATGGTGCGACTCTCCCAAGAGAATCCATTGTCCTTCGAGAACAGGACGGTAGGGGTTCCCGTGCGGGGCGGCACGTACACGGTCCCGTCCGGTGCGGTCGTGATGGCGCCATGCAACCCGCCGCTTCCGGCCAGGCCGATGATCTGTCCACCGACCGGGAACGTCATGCCGCCATCGAAGGAAGTGTAACAATAGACGCCGATCAGTTTGTTGTAGCAGAAGTAGACGGCCGTCTCATAGCTAGGGTTCAGGCCGCCTGCGCTGCCGTAACCGAGGCCTTCGCCGGTCCACGGGCCGCTGCCGACCTTGATGTGGTCATTGACCGGGTACGGCCCTTGGTCGTAGGGGTTGCCGAGCCAGTTGGCCCCGTCGTCATCGGTCCAGGCGATCCATGTGTGGGTCAACGGACCCATCTGGACGTCGAACACCCGGTCTGTGATCGGATCGACCCACAAGTAGGGGTCATTGCTGGTCGGACTGACCAGAAGTCCATCGGTGCGCTCCCAGTTGGTACCATGGTCGCAGGAGCGCATGACCTTCTCGAGGGCGACAAAGAAGATGCACCCGGAACTGGTGATGCCCACGCTGGGCTCCGGTGCGCGTTCTCCGACCGTGGAGACGAAGAACGCCATCGATTCAGGCTCGGCGACGATGACCTCAGCCTGCCGCGGATCCGTCCCGCGAGCGATCTCGTCCTGATCCGTGACTCCGTCGCCGTCCGTATCGACCGGCTCTGCATCCGAATCGTCCATGCACCCCGCGAAGGCCACGAGGGCCAGCGCCACAACCAATGTCCGCCTCATCGAGGGCAACCGAGACGTTGGCCATTTCAGGCTTGTGCTGGTCACGCCGCGCGCTTGGCATCGTGCCACGGCACGCAAGCGGTGCAGACGACCTCGAGAAAGGGTACTGCGAAGGTCCGAAGGCCCTGCTTAGAGGACGAAGTCCAGGCCGATGTCCTTGCGGGCCTTGGCCTGCTTG
>JBFKXH010000175.1:0-3647 GCA_041638175.1 Thermoplasmatota archaeon | reverse complement strand
GGCTCACGCCGGCGCGACCGGAGACCCAGTTGCCCGTGGCGAGGCTGTGCAGCAGGCGCTGCGTCAGCACGTCGGCACGCACGGCGGTGCTGATCTTGACGTCGCGGTTGCGGGCGTGGGCCCGCTCGAGTTGGTACTTCAGGTCCTTACAAAGGGCCATGAAGGCGACGCGGAACAGGTCCTCCATGAGGTCGCCTGCGAGTTTGAGACGCTTGTTGGAGTAGTGGTCCTTGTCGTCGGGGTCGCGCAGGCCGAGGTGCAGCTCGAAGACGCTCTGGCCCATGCGGGCCAGGAAGATCGCTTTCGTGATGCGGTCTTCCGGTTCCTGGCCCAGGTGGGGCAGCAGGTTGCGGTCCATGAGGGCCTCGACGCGCTTGACACGGTATTCCTTGGCTTGGCCACCGGCGAGGCGCTTGCCCAGGTAGGCGATGGCGTCTTCGCGGGTCTGCACGCCGTATTCTTCGGCGGCGGATTCGATGTTGCCCAGGATGAGCGGTTCCATGGCGTCGTCGCTCATGATGGCGTGGACGATCTCTTCGTCCGATTCCATGCCGAGGGCGCGAAGCAGGATGACCAACGGGATCTGGCCGCTGGCCGACGGCACGGTGACCATGAGGTCGCCGTCCTTCTTGCGCTCGACGACGACGAGGGCGCGGTAGCCTTCGTGTTGGGAGAACACCTTGGCGATCTCCACGTGGCTGCCGTAGCGGGTGGCCTGTTCGACCAGCACACGGTTGGGGGCCAGGTCTTCCAGGGTGATCAAGACACGCTCGGTGCCGTTGCTGATGAAGAATCCACCGGGGTCCAAGGGGTCTTCCTGCAGTTCGACGAGCTTGGCCTTGTATTCCTCATCACTGAGGGGGCGGCCTTCCGTCTCTTCCAGGACGCGGCGGTTGATGTTGCAGTGGTCGCTGTGTGCCATGATCGGCAGGCGGCCGACCTGGACCAGTTCGGGCTCGTGCTCGATGCCGTCGATGACCGGGATGAACTCCAGCGTCAAGGGGGCTTGGTAGGTCAGGTTGCGCAGGCGCGCTTCCATGGGAGTCAGGGGGCGCAGGCTGCCGTCGGCTTCCTTGACGACCGGGCGCTGCACGCTGACCTTTCCGAGTTTGATGTAGTAGCCTTCGATGTCCGTCTGGACGATGCCTCGCTCGCTCGTGTCATCGTCGCCGATCCGGATGTGATCGATGACGTGTTGCAAGCGGGTCGCAAGGAAGTCGTTGTAGCTCGCGATGTGATGGTTCACGATCGAGCGGTCGGCGTAGAAGGCGTCGACGAGTTCACGCATGGGATGCTCCTAAAGGGCCTCGACCACGAGGCGGTAGGCGATCGACTCACCCGCAGTGGGACTGCGGCGGGTCACTTTGACGACCTGGCCCGGCTTGGCGCCGATCACATGGATGGCGGCATCGTTGGCCTTGATCTTCGGAAGTTGCTCCTTCACGATCTGGTACTGGTCAAGCATGGGCTGGACCTCATCGTCTTGAAGGATCTCGTGCATGGGCACGATGTCATGGTTCAGAACGTTGAAGCGAAGGTCTTCGTCGGTCAATGGATCACCTGGTGTGTTGAGACTCCACCGGGGAAGCCCCGGTTTCTCCTCGAGACTGGATGGCACGGCCTACCTTCCAGTCCTGATGCAATCCGCGCCGAGGCAGGTCCCCTATTAAGCGTTTGGGGGTCCTGCGAAGGAACTGGACAAGGTCGGACGGGATTTCAAGGTTTGGAGGCCCGTCGGCGCTGCGTGCGCCAGCCTCCACTCAGCACAAAACGGGGGAACGTGAACCACTGCTCCACCAGGATCCGCCCGATGGCGTTGCCGGCGCCCGTGAATGGTTTGGGCGCCTTGGATTCGAGCTTGTGGGCCTTGCCCTGCCACGCGATGGCCCCCGCGGAGATGCCCACTCCTGCCAAGGCGATCCCCAGCATCGCGAGCATGTAGGGGATGTCCTGCAGGATGTCAGCGCCCAAGGCAAACGTCAGCCACGCGGACCATGCAAGCGCCAGCAGTGTGAGGAGGTTGCCCAGCAGGAACAAAGGCACCGCCACAAGGTGGATGCGCAGGTTGCGCCGATCGGCATGGACTTCATGGTAGTCTTGCCACTGCCAGCGCGCCAAGGAGATGGGGCCCATGGATGCGGCAGCCGGATCCGTTTGAAATCGGTTGTGAGCCGCCGTTCCCGGCGACCGGCGCCCAGGTCCATGGGTCCAGCACACTTCGACATGCCCATGTAGGCACGGCCGGGTGATCGGCTGATGGCCGAGGCATACCGATGGCTGCAGCCCCTCAAGGGCAGAGATCCCCACGAAGAACACCGCGCGGCGACACCACTTGAACTGTTCTTCGACCTGGTCTTCGTGGTGGCGATCGCCCAGGCGGCAGCGGGCCTGCACCATGGCATCGTCGAAGACCACATCCAGGACGCGATCGTGAGCTACCTGCTGGCCTTCTTCGCCATCTGGTGGGCGTGGATGTCCTTCACGTGGTTCGCCTCGTCCTATGACAACGACGACGTGCTGTATCGCGTCGGCGTGTTCGTACAACTCACGGGCGCGGTCGTCCTGGCGGCTGGAATCGGCCGCATCTTCGAAGACCGCGACTTTACCCTGGCGTTGGTCGGCTACATCATCATGCGGTTGGCCTTGATCGGTCAGACCTTCCGCGCTGCGCGGCACAACCCCAAGGAACGCAAAGCCGAGTACTCCATGGCGGGCTTGTTGCTAGGCATGCAGATCCTCTGGGGGGTCTTGATCCTCGCCGCGCCCAAGGCATGGGTCGTCCCCGGCGCCATCACGCTTGGCACGGCAGAAATGGTCTCCTATGCCTGGGCCAACTCCAAGCGCGTCGACCGCACCTGGCACCAGGAGCACATCGCCGAGCGGTATGGCTTGTTGACCATCATCGTGCTGGGGGAAACGTTGCTTGCTGTGTCATGGGCATTGGAGACGATCTTTGATGCCGGCGAATTCGCCGTCTCGCTCATGCCTCTCCTGATCGGCGGTCTGCTCACGGTCTTCAGCCTGTGGTGGCTCTACTTCGACGAAGACGCCAGCTACTTGCTCAACGATGCTCGCACTGCCTACCAATGGGGGTATGGGCACTACGTCATCTTCGCAGCAGCGGCAGCGGTGGGTGCGGGCCTGGCCATTGGCTTGGATGTGGCGACCCACCACGCCGAGATCTCGGCCGTCACGGGCGCCATGGCACTGGCCATCCCCGCGGCATTGTTCGTCTTCGCCGTGTGGTTCCTGCAAGAGCGGCCCAGTGAATCCAACGACGGCATCCACATGCCCTTTGGCGCCTTGCTGTTGCTGGCGACCCCTTGGACGCCCGAACCCGCATTGGCCATCGGTCTGATCCTGGCCGTGATGGTGGCCGTCAAGGTGATCTTGCGGACCAAGGCGGGGCAAGGAGCCGCCGAGACCGCGACGACGGCCTGATGGCAGCGGACGCTGACCTTGGCAAAGTGCATGCAGCGGGGCCCATACCTGGGAAAACACTGGGTTCCGCGGGCCCATTTCCTGCTTCTTGACTCCGTGCGAGCGCACCGAGTAGGGAGTGCGAGGAGCAGGATTTGAACCTGCGAACCACTAAGGACCAGCCCCTCAAGCTGGCGTCGTTGGCCACTTGACTATCCTCGCGTGTG
>JBFKXH010000174.1:0-3648 GCA_041638175.1 Thermoplasmatota archaeon | reverse complement strand
TGCCCTTAGCGGTCACGACGGGTCCAGAGACCCGGAATACAGTTCCAGTTTCAGTTACCATAGGTCGACTCCGACTGCTTGTGTGATCTTCTCACGGAGGGTGTTGTCCTCCTCCTGACCCACGGCAACGAGCGTGGGTTTCACGGATGCCACCAGCTCCGCACGGAAGCGTGGCTCCAATTGGGAGACCGTGCCGGTCTCCATGACTAGGATGGAGACGTCTGCATCGCGCATCGCCTCTTGGGCGGCGCCCTGCAGGGCCTCCGTGTCTTCGTGGCTCCAGATCTTGCGGATGCCCGCCAGGCGGAAGCCCAACGTGAACCGGTCTGTGCCGACGACTGCGACTTCACTCATGCTGCCATCACCATGTCCTTCAGGCGGTCTTCAGGCAGGCCGGCGGCCCGCCCACGCGCAAGGGTGCGCAGGGTCCGGACCTCGCGGTCCTTCTTGACGAGGAAAAGGAGGATGGGGACGATGCTCAAGGGGGCCTGGTGTGCGAGCTTGCGCAGGTCAGCGCGGTGCCATGCCCAGACGGCGGTCTGGAACGGGGCCAGACGGCCACTGTCGGCTGCGGCGCGCATGCCGGCCACCAGCCCGTCCTCAAGGCCGCGCTCGGCCAGCTTGTCCGCGAACCCGCCCAGGTCGTCGCTGCCTGCCAGTTCGACGATGTCCTTGGTGCGCAGCAGCTTGCCGCCGGGGATGATGTACGGCGTGAAGTCGCCGGTCTCTCCGACCCACCGGGCGGCGTTCTGTAGATTCTGCGCATCGATCTCACGGCGGAGGAAATCTTCCATCAGATCGGCGCCTTTCTGTTTGGCCTCGCCAAGCTGCGTGATGAGCTTGCCGAAGTAGGCCTTGTCCAGCGCATCCTCGTAGGCGGACAGGCCGCCTTCGAGGCCTTCGAGGACGCGACCCCATTCTGCGGCGACGCCGCCTTGACGCAGCAAGGCGGCAGCGACGTCCGCCGCCGACGTGACGTCGTCGGCGACCAGGGGCTGGAACACATTGAACGTGTCCAGGTCCTCCAGAAGCAGTTCTTTGAGCAGTTCTTCGCGGCTGGCGCCGGCGTTCTTGCCCCGCAGGATGGCCTTGATGTTCTCCTTGAGGTGACGCATCAGGAACAGGTTCAGCAGGTCACCGCCCTCGCCGTCCACCATCTGGCGCACGGCGTGGTTGGTGCGTTCTTGGTTCACGGACAGTGCCGCTTCGAGCAGGTCGAGACCGCTGAAGCGGCCCGACAACTCGTCGACCTCGGCCTTGTAGACCGAGTCCTGTACGTAGCGCGTGATCTCGGAGACATCCATCTTGAGGAGTTTCTCAAGCTCGGATTCCGGGATGAGCTGGCTCCGCTTGGCCTGCACACGGGCCGCCGCATAGGCGTAGTTGGTCTTGCCTTTGCCGCGTAGAACCATGTCAATCGAAGAGTGCCGTCTCGCTTCGCAGGATGTCGCGCCACATGTCGGCCAAGAGCGTCTCGTAGCTCAAGTCCAGGCGCTGCGTGCCATCGGCGGATTCGACGACGATGCCGCCCGCGATGTCTGTCTCGCCGCCCACGGCGAAGGTCTTCTGGGCCTGCAGGACGCTGAGGTCGGACTTGGCGCACCATGCGGTGCCCTTTCCGAGGGTCTGCTTGGCCTGGGCCAGGAGCTTCTTGATGTGGGCCTCACGGGTCTTCTTGGGCAGGCCCGCAAAGTCCTCGATGAGCTTGGCGCGCAGTTCTTCGCGCAGCGTGGATTCTGCAGACAGGACGAGCTTGCGGGCCTCGAATTCGGCGCCGCTCAGGATCTGGGCCTTGGCTTGCGCCGCGTCGCGCTCGGCTTGCGCCTTGCGACGAGCGGAGTATTCCGCGACCTGCTCCTGGGCGGCCTTCAGGGCCGCATCTGCTTCTGCTTGCGCAGCGTCCAGCAGGGCTTGTGCCCGCCGTTCGCCATCCGATCGGACTTCGCCGATGACGTCAGCCAGTGCCATTGTGACCGCCGGCTCAGATGTTGAGCCAGAGCAGGATCGCCATGACGAGACCGAAGATCACGATGGTCTCCGGGATGACGGTCAGGACGAGGCCCTTACCGAAGTTCTTCTCGTCTTCAGCGGTGGCGCCGACAGCGGCTGCACCAATGGTGTGCTGGGCGATGCCCGTACCGATGCCCGCGAGACCGACTGCGAGACCTGCGCCGATGGCCATGAGGCCTTGTTCGATTGCCATTTTTTGTTCCTCCGTTGTTTTTTAAGGGGTAAAGGGGGGATGAGGGTGTTATTGCGGCCGACGGCCAAATGGTACATAAGGCCGCCCGCCACCAGTGTAGAATTTCTGGAAGCTCTCCACGAACTGCAACCGAAGTGATTGCAGACCGCCTGAGAGCATGGCAAGGCCGGTGATGACGACCATGCCCAGAATGTAGACCACCCAGCCTGCCGCCGAGTGGATGCTGCCGCCGCCCACGACGTCGAAGCCGATCGCCATGAACGCCAGCGCCATGCCCGCCTTGCTGGCGCCGATGGCGGCCAGCCGCGTGTAGCTGAGGATGTTGCCGAAGAAGCCCAGCGTCTCCAAGATGGCAACGAAACCGGGCGCTCCGAGGGCCTTCTCGACGCCCTTCCACAGGAGCGCGATGCTGGCCACCACGATGCCGATGCCCGCCACAAGGCCCCAGGACGGTCCGGACAGGACGCCACCCCAGATGCCCAGCCCGATGCCGAGTTGGAGCGTGATCCAGCTGACCTTCTCCTGGATGGCCAGGGTCCAGCCGTGGGACACGGCCACGTTGCGGATGCCGATGAGGAAGGCGAGGTTCAGGTGCACGATGGCGATGAGGACGCTCCAGATGAGCAGCGCCTGGATGTCGTGGACCTTGGAGTAGAAGCCAAGTTGCACGGGGCCCGCCTTCAGGTGGGTGCTGCCGTGGGGCGCCAGCGGGTTGCTCGGCGCGTGCTCTTCGCTGCTTGCAGCCAGCGGAGCGAAGCCGCTCGCCTCAGCAGCCACAGCGTGGCTTTCGGTGGCGGAGCCGTGGTCCGTGCCTGCAGTGCCGTTGTCCGGCTCATCATGACTCGTATCGCCATGGTGGCTGACGTGCTTGTGGAAGAAGCCGGTCGTGGGGAAGCCCGCCGTGCCGGCGAGGATCTCTTCCTTGCTGTAGATGATCTCCTCCCAGCTGTGTTCGCCGTGTTCGAGCGCTTCGTCGTCGACCACGAAGTGGATGCCGAGCGCTTCGCCGAAGACGAGACCCCCGACGACTGCCGCCACCAAGCCACCTGCCACAAGGGCACGACCGACCGACGGGCCACCGATGCCGAAGACGTGGCGCTTCTTCAGAAGCTGGCCGACGCCCATGATGACCAGGCCGATGGCCAGGTCGCCGACCATGAGGCCGAAGAACAGGGGGAAAAAGATGAACATCAATTTGGTCGGGTCGACCTCCCAGTAGCGGGGGCGTCCGAGCAGGTTGACCATGAACTCGTAGGGCTTGGCCAGGCCCTTGTTCTCGAGCTTGATTGGGGCTTCGTCCTTGGCGTCCACGTGGTGGTCGTCGTGACCGCCATGACCATCGTGGTCGTCGTGGCCCATGGGGGCGTCGCCCAAGTCTTCGAAGTAGACGCTGTCGCCGAACTTGGCGGACAACGCGTTCTGGATGCGGTTGGCACGGTCGCGGG
>JBFKXH010000173.1:0-3653 GCA_041638175.1 Thermoplasmatota archaeon | reverse complement strand
GCACCATGTACCCTTTCTACCCGAAAGGTCCAATGCCGGACGTGAGCAAGGCCGAAGAAGATCGCCGACGCCGCCAGGGAAGCGCGAGCATGTCGCGTAACACCAAGATCGCGCTCGGCGTGGTGGCCGTCGTGGTCGTGACCGCCATCGTCTGGAGCGCCACGCGTGACCCGGAGTTGGGGCCAGAAGCGACGGGCGACTTCCAGCAGACCTTCCAAGCGTTCGGGCTCCAAGGTGATGCCATGCTGGGCAACGCATCCGCCAACGTGGCGGTGGTCGGCTTCGAAGCCCCCACCTGTAGCGCATGCCGCTACTTCCACGGGGCGGTGCTGCCAGAGTTGAAGGCAGAGTACTTCGACACGGGCCGTGCTGCGTTCTACTACTCCCAGTACCGCATCAGTCCCGTCGATTTCGACATCGGGATCATGCAAGAGTGTGCCTTGAAATACACCGGCAACGACGGATTCTGGGACTACACGGACCGCATCTACCTGGAGCTCGGCACGTACCCCTCCAGCACTGCGGCCCGCGCCAAATTGCAAGAATTCGCCACTGCCTGGGAAGCACCCGACGTACTCACTTGTGCCGACGAAAAAGAGACGGGAGCCCTCGTCAATTCCGATTGGAACGTCGGCGAGGCCTGGAGCGTGACCGGGACGCCCACGTTCTACGTCTTCAACGACCAGGAGGTCGTCAAGGTCGGTGCCGGCGACATCGCGCGCACCTTGGAGGCCTTGGGCGCATGATCCTGGATGAGTCGATCAGCCTGTGCCCTGAGTGCTTCCAAGCCATTCCGTGCCAGTACGAAGCGCAGGACGACCAAGTGTTCCAAGCCAAGACCTGCCCCGAACATGGCACGTTCCGCAGCAAGTATTGGGATGACCTGGAACACTACCGATGGACCCGCTCCTTTGCGCCCGAGGCATGTGCGACCGATGCGGATTGCTGCGTCGAAGGGGGCGAGGCGCGCAGCAAGTGCCTGGCGGTCGTGGACGTCACGGACAATTGCAACCTGCAGTGCGACTACTGCTTTGCCGGCAGCGGCCCGGGCCTTCCGGTCGCACCGGTGGCGGCGGTCCGAGCCAAGTTGCAGACCGTCCTGGACCATGGTGGTCCGACGCCGATCCAATTCAGCGGCGGAGAGCCGACCACGCGTGATGACCTGCCTGCACTCGTCGTGATGGCGCGTGAGATGGGGTTCACGCACATTGAGGTCAACAGCAACGGCATCCGCCTGACGGAGCCCGGCTACGCGGCCGCGCTCAAGTCGGCCGGCGTAACCAACATCTACCTGCAATTCGATGGGTTCGGCAAGCGGGTCTACCAGCAGATCCGCGGCAAGGACCTCACCAAGATCAAGGAACGCGCCGTGCAGGCATGCCGGGAGGCCGGCCTGCCCGTGATCTTGGTCCCATGCATCGTGCCCGGGGTCAACGACCACCAATTGGGCGACATCGTGCGCTTCGGCCTCGACAACCTGGATGTGGTGCGCGGCATCAATGTCCAACCGGTCAGCCACTTTGGCCGGCACGCCGACGACACCGGCCACCTGAGCCTTCCCGCCGTCGCCGGGCTCCTTGCAGAGCAGACCGGTTTCTTGCGACCCAAGGATCTGCTGCAGGTGCCTTGCTGTTCGCCCAATTGCAGCAGCGCGACGATGCTCTTGTCCACGGGAGACAAGGCCATCCCACTGACACGTTTCGTCTCCGAGGAGACCTACAAGGACGTGGTCGATGCCTTCGAGCGGACCCGGTTCATGGAACTGCTTGCGGGGCAGAATGAAGGCGTCGAGGCAGCCAAGGACGCGGCCGGGTGTTGTGGCGTTCCCGTGCCGGACGGGTTGGAACGGTTCCTTCCCCGCATGCTCGCATTGACCATCACCGGATTCATGGATGCCGACACGGTCGATGTGCGTCGTTTGGACCAATGCTGCATCAACGTTCCCACGGAGGACGGCCAACTGGTGCCGTTCTGCGGCTACAACCTGACCGATCGCAACGGTGACTACGCCCTGCGCGCCCATTACAAGCGACAAGCCCGACAGGCGGGTAGCCTGCCCATGGCATGATCGATCACTTCCTGACGGGCGACGCCTGCATCGGAGACCTCTATGGCCACCCGATGGTGGAGGCGGCCCTTGGCGGCAGCCTGCATCCCGGGGGGCTCGCGTTGACGCGGACCCTTTGCGAGGACATCTCGGGCCATGTGCTGGACGTGGGGTGTGGCAAAGGTGCCAGCGCCCAGGTCCTGGTCGAGCAAGGATGCCATGTCACCGGCATCGACCTGTCAGCAAGGAACCTGGCGCAAGCACGCATGGCGGTCCCCTCGGCGACGTTCATCCAAGGCGACCTGGATGCGGTCACCGGCTCCTTCGATGCCGTGCTGACCGAATGCACGTTGTGCCTGCACGCGGACCCGGCAGAGACCCTGGCCAAGCTCCATCAACGACTGCGACCCGGCGGGACGCTGCTGCTCAGTGACGTGACCGTGGAAGCCCCGGCCCGGTCGTTCCGATCCGCAGCGGGGTTCATGGCGTGCCTGGGCGGAGCCATGCCCCATGATCGGCTGATCGAAGCCGTCGAGAGGGCCGGCTTCACCATCGACCACAGTAGCAAACGGCCCGAATTGATCCACGAGGTCCGGGACCGGATCCACGCCCGCATCGACGTGGAAGCAGTCCTCACGGCCTTGGATGACGACGGGCTGCGGTCGCTGGTCACGCAAGCGGAGGCGGCGTTGGTCGCAGGTCATCTGGGATACGCGGTGGTCCGAGCCACCCGCAGCTGACCCCCGCGGCACGCAAAGCGATTTAAGCCCGGGCGTCCCTGAAACGGTATGCGGCTCCAGACCACCCTCCTGTTGCTCCTTGCCACGGCCTTCGCCGGATGTGCCGAAGAAGCCACGGCCCCCGCAGACGACGGCCCCACCCTGGACGTGGACGACAAGACCGGCGGCATCCGCGGCGTCGTCGTGGACCAGACCATCAATCCGGTCGCAGGCGCCACCGTGACCCTCCTGCCCGATCTTGGCAGCACGGAGACCGCCGAGGATGGCACATTCACCTTCTCGGGGCTCGACCCCGGGAGCTACTTCCTGTCGGTGACCCGGCTGCTCCATGCGCCGGTGCAGACGTCGGTGGACGTGGTCGCAGGTGTCGCTGATCCAGAGATCGTTCGCATCCAGATCACAAGGCTGACCGATGCTTCCCCCTACATCGAGACCGTACCCTTCGACGGCTTCTATGAATGCGCCTTTGCGTACTTCTTCATCACGGACAGCTGTGACATGGCGACCCGCACCATCCATGATTTCGGCGTGGAACCGGTACCGCGCCACCTCCAGAACAACGTCAACACGGCATTCCACACCTTCAGCGATTCCACCATGACCATCATCCAAGAAGCATTCTGGAACCCGAGCAGCACGCCGGAACTATGGATCATGGTCGATTCGACGCCGATCGACAACGGCTGCGATTGTTCCCAGTACAACTACGCCGGTACGGAAGGGACCAGCCCGCTCTATGCGCGGAGCGAGCGGCCCGAACAGGTCAACGCGCCGGCCAACTGGCCGACCGATGGTGAAGACGTGGCCATCCGTGGCTTCATCCCGTTCACCGACGGTGCGACCACCGTCCATCACGCCTTAGGGGT
>JBFKXH010000172.1:0-3677 GCA_041638175.1 Thermoplasmatota archaeon | reverse complement strand
GGCAGCCTCCAACGGAGTTCCAACTGTCGCTTGCGGAGCATCCGCCCCAGCCGGTGCCGTAGCCCCATGAGCAGGCTGCGCCAGATTGAGCTGAGCCCGGGATCAGTAGGCCGCCGCCTTCACAGGAAACCGTGGCAATGTGCGTGGCGCAACTGCTACCGATCATGATGCAGGAGTAACCGTCATATTATCCACGATCCGCGCAACCCGTTGGGCGTTGTGCCGACGTGACACGCGCGGCCAAAACGAGGCCACGCGGGGCGATCTTGGTTCCCGACCCCGAACCTTAACCGGCTCCCCCCATGCTCAGCCGTGAAGGCCATCACCATTCCCCGCTACGGCGACCCATCGGTCCTCCGGCTCTCCGAGTTGCCTGATCCGGTGCCTGGGCCGGGCCAGGTCTTGGTCCGGGTCCATGCGGCTTCCGTGAATGCGTTGGATTGGCATGTCCTTCGTGCCGATCCATGGTTGGTCCGGTTCTACACGGGCTTGTGGCGGCCTCGTAAGGTGCCGGTCATGGGTGCGGACATCGCGGGCGTCGTGGAGGCGGTCGGGGAGGGTGTCCCGTACCGACCCGGCGACAAAGTGTTCGGGGACATCTCCGCGACGGGCCTGGGGGGATTCTCAGAGTTGGCCATCGCTACACCTGAACAGATCGCGTTGATGCCGGAGACCTCCTTCGAGGCGGCTTCATGCCTTGGTGTCGCCGGCCTCACCGCGTTGCAGATGTGGCGGCATGCGGGCCTCGGTCCGGGTCACCGGGTCTTGGTGGTGGGCGCTTCTGGCGGCGTCGGGCATTTGGCCGTGCAAGTGGCCAAGGCCCATGGGGCGCACGTCACGGCGACCACCACGACGAAGAAGGTGCCGTTCGTCGAAGCGCTCGGTGCGGATGTGGTGCTGGATCGCTCCACGACGGATGCGGTCGATCATGGGCCGTATGACATCATCTTGGACAACGGTGCGTTCCGGGATCTGCGCGACTACGTGCCGGCCTTGTCGCCGGAGGGGGTCTACGTCATGGTGGGTGGTTCGGGGCCTGCGATGATGCAGGCGCTGCTGCGTGGCAAGCGCATCTTTGGCAAGGGACGGTGCATCGTCAAGACCGCCAAGGCGGTCCACGAGGACCTGGCGACCTTGTCTCACATGGTCGATGCCGGCGCGTTGGTGCCGCATATTGACAAGCGGTTCTCTTTGCACGAGACGGCCGAGGCCATCGCGTACCTTGAGGCCGGAACGATCCAGGGCAAGGTGGTGGTCGTGATGGATGCGGTTTCGAACCCTTGAAGAGCAGGGTCTCGCGTGCCAACGCATGCGCTCGGTGTTCCTTTTGACGCTCCTGCTTGCGATCGGCTCTGCTTCCGCCCAGATGGACGGCAACGAATCTACGGGCGACCCCGCCGCAGAACAGGGAGGCATGGACGTGGATGACGACTTCAACTACATGCCGTTCGTGGTGTTGGTCGGTGTTGCGGCCGTGGTGTTTGCCATCGCCAAGTACGGACCGTAGGATTGTAGGAAATCTTCAACCCCTTAGCCCCTCCTTCACGTCTCCAACCCCAGGATTATCCTTGTCCTGGATTCCCCCCAAATGAGGAGACATGCGATCCATCATTTTGCTCACCACACTCCTGCTGCTGGCCATCCCGGCCAGCGCGCAGGCCCCCCCGACGGTGTACGAATCGCCGGACATCCCACCCCAGGCGATGGACTTCGACGCCGAGAACAACCGCTTCGTGGCGCACAGCGGCTGGATCGATGACAGACTGATCCACTACTACAAGTTCCGCATGTATGTGCCGTCCAACTACGGCACCGACGCCGGCGTGGAGAAGGTCCCGGTCGCACCGGCTTACCTGCCTTCGACGGACGGCACCTTCGCGGGGGTGCCCAACGGCCAGGGCCCGATCCTGGAATTCCACACCGCCGACGGCGCCGCCTACAGCGATTTCGTGCAGATCTTTTTCGTGGAAGTACCCGGCGATTATGCGCCCAATTCCCACAGGTCGGTGGAGGCCATCGCCGGCATGAAGATCACCGCCACGGACATCGTCGTCAACCTGCCCGTGGTCCCCACGGGAAGTACCCTGGAAGACCCGGCGGCTCTTGGGACCGACGCGCCCATCGATCCGTGGATGGGGTGGTACAAGGGCGACCCGGTCCAGACTTTCGTCTTCGAGTCGACCAGTCAGTCCTTCGCCGATTTTATCAATCCCTTGACCAGGCCGGCCGGAGCCCCCGGCGACGGCTATGAGTCGGTGGTCAGCCAATTCGGCACCACCAGCGGCATCAGCGCCATCCCGATCTGGCACGTCAACCAGTACCAGACCGGTGTCATCGAAGGCATCAACAATGGAGGTCCGAGTCCGGTCGGGCAGCGCAACGTCATCGACAAGGATCGCCTTGATGCGGGCTACAGCCCCCTCTGGCGGGTCTACTGGGCGACCCAGGTCCCCACCGGCTACGGCGCCGACCAGGCCAGCAGCGCAGACCAGTTCACCGAGGCCAACGGGTTCAAGATCGCCATGACTCCCATGTACGTCAACTGCCCCAACATCGGGCCTCATGGCGGCACCACCCAGAACGCGGCCAAGGCCAGCTTCGCGGACCACGACGACGTGCAGGACATGGCCTCGATCCCCATCGAGGGAAGCATCCCGATGCGAGAGGGCGCAGAGGTCACCGTCGCTGTCAACGGCAAGGCCGTGGACACGGTCACGACCGGCATGATGGGGCTCTACACGTACACATTGGATGCCAGCCTGCTCAAGGCGGGTCCGAACACGGTGACGTTCCAGAGCGACGCCCACGACTTCCTGGCGACCTACACGTTCAGCAATGGCGAGGTCCCCGAGCGGTTCGACCCGACGGCGATCCTGGTGCTGATCGGCGTGGTCGCCATTGTCTTCCTGGTCGCGAGGTATGGAGCATGAAGTACCTGGCCCTGCTACTGCTCATCCCGGTGGCGGCCGCCCACGGCGATACCCATATTGACATCGTCGCCAAAGACAACTTCTTCGAGATCGAAGGAGAAACGACCCAGAACCCGGTCCTCGACCTGGAGCCGGGCGTCGACTATGAGATCACGCTCACCAACCAAGGCAACGCACAACATGACCTTCAGCTGGACTGGGACAAAGACGGGGTCGCGGATCTTGTGATCCAGAACGACGATGGTAGTCTTCTGGGGCCGGGCCAATCCGTCACCGTCGACTTCATGGTGCCCGACCACGCAACTGGCGGCACCTATTGGTGTTCCCTCCACAAATTGGGCGGCATGCAAGGCCAGGTCTCCGTACCTGGCGGAAAAGACAGCCCCGGCTTCGGCCTTCTTGGCGCGTTCGCCGCGATCGGGCTGCTTGCATTCTGGGGTCGCCGAGCATGAGCAAGGGCGTGCTGATGATCGCGACCGTCGGCGACGACATCGATCCCGTGCTCATCGGCGTGCGCGACTACCCCGTGCGACGACTCGTGGCCCTCTATACCGCCCCTTACGAGGCACAGGCCAGATCCATCCAAGACAAGCTGTCGGTGCTGCACATCGAGGTCGAACTGCGTCTGATCGCCGACGACGATGTCCTCATGGACACGCTGCGGCAAGTGAGCGAACTGCACAGCGGTGATCCTGGGTTCCAGGACATCATCATCAACGTCAGCAGCGGCGAGAAGATGCAGACCTG
>JBFKXH010000171.1:0-3682 GCA_041638175.1 Thermoplasmatota archaeon | reverse complement strand
CGTCCGGGGTCAGGATGGACTCGGGGTGGAACTGGACGCCGATCCATGGGCGTTGCCGATGCGCCATGGCCATGAGCGTGCCTTGATACTCGCCCAGGGGCCTCCATTGCGGTGACAAGGCCTCGACGCACAGGCTATGGTAGCGACCGACCATGGCAGGTCGTTGCACGCCTTCGAACAATGGATGGTCTTGCAAGGAGACCGGGCTTGCTTGGCCGTGGAGGATCTGCGGGGCCGGTCCGACCCGTCCTCCGGTGTGGTGTGCCATTCCTTGCATTCCGAGGCAAACCCCCAGCAGTGGAACGTCGACCGGCTCCACGATCACTTCTTGGCACACCCCGAAATCGCGGGGATTGGCCGGGTCGCCGGGCCCGGGCGACAACACGATGCCGTCGAAGGACTCGACTTGGTCTCGGCTTATCGCGTCGTTGCGGCAGACGGTCACGTCGGCTGGTGCCAAGCCCGCTGCGAGGTTGTATGTGAACGAGTCGTAGTTGTCGATGAGGAGCAGCTTCATTGGAATGCCTCCAGCGCTTGCAGCATGGCGGAGGCTTTGCTGCAGGTCTCCTCGTATTCACGGTGGGGGTCGCTGGCCTGGACGATGCCAGCACCGGCTTGGACCGTGACTCGGCCTGCTTCACGACACAGACTCCGGATCGCGATGGCAGAATCAAAATCTCCATTGAATGAAAGGTAGGCCACCGCGCCGGCATATGCGCCGCGGGGCCGCCTCTCGAGGGTCTCGATGTGTTGCATGGCGCGGATCTTGGGTGCGCCGCTGACGGTCCCGGCCGGGAAGACGGCGGCAAGGGCATCCAAGGCGTCATGGTCTGCGAGCTTGCCGGTCACATGGCTCACGAGGTGCTGAACATGCCTGAATCGCACCAGTCGTTGGAAATCTACCACCTGGACCGACCCCGGGGTGCAGACCCGGTTGAGGTCGTTGCGTGCCAGATCGACAAGCATCGCGTGCTCTGCGGTCTCTTTTGGGTCCGTAAGCAGGGCCTTTCCTGCCGCGTCGTCGATGCTTGCCTGGCCGGTCATGGGCCGGGTGCCGGCGATGGGGAACGTCTCGACCTGGCCGCTGCGTACCCGTACCAACATCTCGGGGCTGGCCCCAAGCAATTCCCGCCCTGCAAAACGGACGTGGTACAGGTAGGGGACCGCATGGGCTTCTCGCAGGGCATCATAGAGATGGCTGAGCGCACCTTCTGCGGCGGCTGTGTATGCACGGCTCAGGACGATCTGGAAGGCTTCCCCGGCTCGGATCTGCTGTTGCGCCGCCTCGACCTGCTTGCTGAATTCCGTTTCGTGGACCAGCGCTCGGACAGGGCCCACGTGAAGCGGTGCGGGGGCGTGGGCGGCTTCCAGTACCAGGTGGCTGCGGTCTTCGGCCCGGGACACGTAGGTGACCGTTCCTTCGTGGTGGTCGAAGACGATGCCGTCCAAGTAGAGCCCCAACTGCATGCGGGGCCAGGATTCGGGGCCCACGTCGAGCACCGGTTCAAGGAGACGGGCGAAGCCATAGCCCAGGGTCCCGACCAAGCCCCCGACAAACGGGCTGTCGTGGTCGTCGGTCTGGTAGAGGGCCTGTACCCGGCGCAAGTAGGCAAGGGGCGCCTCGTCCGGGTCGGGCTGGGGCAGCGCGCCTTGTACGCGCAGCCCGTCGTCCCATGTGATGATCCCGGCCGGGGCGAACCCGACGAAGGAGTACCGTGCCATCCGGTCGGGGCCTTCGCGGCTTTCGAGGATGAAGGTCGCCTCGTGGTCGCCGAGCCGCGCATGCAGTGCGTGTGGGCGTAGTGACGGATCGAGGGAGACGCGGAGCAACGAATGAGGACATTGTTGTCCACATATTAGCATGATTGCGCATTTGTGGACGCTGGTGGCTGTGGGTGCCTGTGTCTGGTCAAAGGGGTTTCAAAGTGCCACGCTGTCGACCAACGGTGGAAGAGCCCCGCAACCCGGTCATCCTGGTCCACGGCATCCTTGGCCAACGGCACCTGTACTGGAACCTGTTCAAGCACCGCCTTCAAAGCGATGGGTTCCGATTCCACGACTGCATTCTCCCATACGGCATGCTGGGTGATATGCGCATTGCAGCCCAGATGCTCAAGGACAAGATCGAAGCCGCGCTTCGCCACGACGGGGCATCCAAGGTCGACCTGGTCTGCCACTCGGCTGGCGGCCTGGTCGCTCGCTACTACCTGATGTATCTTGGCGGCTCCAGCAAGGTCGCAACCTTGGTCACCATGGGATCGCCACACCAGGGGACCTACTTCTCGTACATACTGCCCGTCCCCCTGATCCACGTTGCCAAGCAGACCCGGCCCGGCAGCCACTTCCTCGACGAGATCAATGGGCCAGGCGCCATTCCACCGGGTGTCGAGGTTTGGAATCTGTGGAGTCCGATCGATGGGGTGGTGATCCCCAGCCACAACTCGAAATTGCCAGGCAGCCGCGCCATCAAGGTGCCTCTCACCACCCATTGGGGTTTCCTGTGGCGAAAGGACGTCTACGAGACCGTGCGAGAATGCCTGACCTTGGGAAGCTGATCACAGGTACGGGTGGCCACGTTCAAGTTTCATCTTGCGAAGCTCCAACTGGATCATCTGCCGCGTCGACTCAGCCAACCCGTGCACGGCTTCTACATCATCCACATCACTGGGGCCGAGCCCGTCCAGATCCAGCGGCGGCAGGCAGCGGATCCGCCATTTGACAGGTTTCGGGATCAGATTCTTGGGGATGGGCAGACCCCCTCGTAGGTGGACCAATTCTTCGTAACTTTCGATCCGGGTCCCGACCGGGTTGGCCTCCTCGCCCCCGAGGATGCAGACCGGGATGACGGGCGTGCCCGTGGCCAAAGCCACCCGCACGAACCCGCGGGCGAAGGTCTCCAAACGGTAGTCCTTGCCCGGCTTGAATGCGCCCTTTTCTCCCTCGGGGAACATCATCACCAGGTCGCCGGCCTCAAGCCGTTCCACCATGGCGTCCTTGCTGATCTCGAGGATGCCGCAGCGTCTGGCGAACTTGGCCGTCGCACTGTTGGCAAACCAGGCGCTATGGGCCATGCCGCGCACGACCCGTTCCCTCGCCTCCCAGACGGACAGCGCGGTGAAGGCGTAATCCAACCCCAGCCACCCTGTGTGGTTCCCCACGAGCAACCCTGGCCCTTCGAGCGGGATGTGTTCAAGCCCATCCACCTTGACGCGACTGTAGTTGCGCAGCCGTTTGAAGATCGGGACCATGCGGTTCTCCAGAAACTCGATGTCGAGCCCGTCGCCATCCACGTGGCATCATGGCGCGGGCCACGTTTCATGGTTGCCACCCGAAGCCTTCATGGCGCCAAGCCAAGGTGCAGCGTCCGTGCAATCCAGTGCCGAATGGCAACAGCAGCTTCCGAAGCTCGCTGGCGAGACCGACTTCGCCGTGCACTGGGAGCGATACCAGGCACTGGGCCAGGGCCCAGCATGGCTGCCAGACGGACGACCCAGCAATCTTGGGGACCTGATGGAAACGTTGGGCATGACCGACTATGATTCGCTGCATGCCTGGAGCGCTGCTGCGAGGCCGGCGTTCTGGTCCACGGTCATCGAGCGGCTCCGGGTCCCCATCGACACGTTGCCGCGCGCCATGGTCGAAGGCGGGCCGGAAGACCCCGTGTGGTTGCCGGGTGCTCGGT
>JBFKXH010000170.1:0-3696 GCA_041638175.1 Thermoplasmatota archaeon | reverse complement strand
TGGACGCAGGTCTCTTGCAAGGTGTATTCCTTGCACGCGGTGCAGCGCTTCAGGAGCGCCTTCATGCCGCCTCTTCCAGTTCACGCTGGAAGGAACCCTGGCCACCCTTCGATTCGATGACCTCGATGGCGCGGTCAGCGGCCTTTTTGAGTTGCTCCTCTGCGATCTTGTAATCGGGGGCCTCCACCGTGACGCGGTACAGGGGCGCGCCATGGTAGGCGACCTTGATCTTGACGTCGTCGAACTCCGATTTCTGGGCCTCGGTCAACGCGGCTTGGACCAGTTTCACGCCATCGCTGGCCGTGGTCATGACATTCACGAAGCCGTGGACATCCACGTACTGGATCTGGATGTTCTCCTTGGCGAACTCGGCGAATTCTGGGATCCAGTCCCCTTCGATGCCCTCTTCCGCAAAGACGCCGGGGCCATATTCGGCCACCTCCTGGAATGCATCGTAGACCGATTCCCACACCTTGAGCAGGCTCGGCCCGATCTCTTTCAGGAGTGCGTCCGGGGTCGTGCCGCGCTTCTCGGCGAACATCTCGACGAGCTTGTCGGCCTTCTGTTCGTTCTTCCAGGCCTGGATGGTCTCGCGGCGCTGGTGATCGTTGACCGACTTGAGGCTCAGGTCGATGTGCCCCTTGGACGAGTTCACGCCCTGGACCTTGCACACCACGCGCTGCTGGACGCGGACGTGGTCCCCGATGCGCTTCACCCAACCGGAGGCCACCTCACGGATGTGGCAGAAACCCTCCTTGCCCGGATACTCTTCCAGCGTGATGAACGCGCCGAAGTTCTGCACCTTGCTGACGGTGCCCACGACGAGCTCGCCCTCTTCCGGGAATTCGGTCAGTTTTGCCATGGTGGCTCCAAGCGGCCCTCGGTCATAAAGAAAGGGGGCGAGTCGTCGATTCTGGGGCGCGAGCGACCCCACAAAGAGGGAAAGGAAAAGGGACCCGGAGGTCTTATTCGAGCTTGGCCAGGACTTCCGCCTTCAGCACCGCCGCGCCACCCGTGGGGGTGGCGAGGGTGGCACCGCAGGCGATGCAGCCGACGTTCGTCGCCGCGCGGGCGAAGATCGTCTGTTCGTTGCTGCAGTCGGGGCACTTGACCTTGAGGAACTTTGCCATATCAGATCACTCCGTAAGTTCGAATTTTCGGGCGCGCTGGGCCGCGGGCTGGACCTTCTTACCGCAGTCGCTGCAGACGTAGCGCAACAGGATGCGCTTCGTCGGCTTCTCGCGACCTTCCGGCTTGGGACGGGGGAAACCACCGTACCCAGCCGTGACGCGGCGGAAACTCCGCTGCCCACTCTTCAGTTCACTGGCTCGCTTCTTCTTGACGCGTTCCACTTCCATCTCCTTGTGCTGTTTGCACTTGGGACAGTAGCGCTTCACGTTGCGTGGCATCTTGACCATTTGATCACTTGACCTGCCTCCAAGGCCATTGATCCACGACAACCGGTCATTCCGATCCAGAGGCGCAGAGGACGATGGGAGGCTATGGCGGCCGACTTGGGTCTGGTATATAGCCGATGTGGCGACGATTCGTGGGGGCTCAATGCCCCTTCTCATCATCCCAGGGCTCGGCCCGGGGCGGGTATTCGACCTTCTTGGCGGCCGAAAGGAGTTCCTTGTCGATGTCATCCGCCTTGCCGGCCTCGACCTGGATCTGCACCCACTTGAGGATGATGTCATCGTTGTTGCTGACCTCGAACTCGTTGCGGATCTTGACCATCTGGGCCATGCATTGCTTGTCCTGCTTGGCGCTGAGGTACTTACGCAGCATCTTGGCGCCGGTGCGGCGACGCTCCGCGTTCTCCCGGGAGAACATCTCCCGCAGGTCGTGGTTGCTGTAATGGACCGAGGCTTGGAACTCGCCATCCATGTGTTCGGGCTTGTCGGCACCCGGGTCCTTCATGACGGGGCGACGACGAGGCGAGGTTTTGTGCCTTACGCCATCAATTCAGCCTTGCCGCGGCGCTCCAGCAGATTGGCGATCGCTTTGGGCACCATGGCCATGTCGCCTTCCTTCAGGAGATAGGTCTGCATGTCGCTGCCGACGAACGGCGGGATGTCTGCGACAGCCCGGATGGTGACCATGTCTTCGCTCGGCGTGTCGGCGGGTACTTCGACAGGCGCGGCCGGTTCGGGCGCCTTCGGTTCCGCCTCGGCGGGCTCAGGCGCAGGGACTTCCGCCGGCGCTGCCTTCGGCTCGGACGGAGGCGTTTCAGGTTTGGGTACCGGCCCGCCTTGGAGCACCCGTTCCCGACCTGCGGCCAGGGTCGCGGTGAAGGCGTCGTACATCTCGGTCTCCATGCGGGTGATCCCTTCCGGGGCCTCACTGCCGGGGCCATGGGCCAGGGCGTGGAGGGCCATCTTGCGTTCGCGCAGCGCCCACAGGGACTCGGCCGCTTGCTTGGCGTGTTGCACTTCGTCGCGCAGCATCATGGCCTTGCGGCTGAAGGGATCCTTTTCTTGCTCGACACGGAAGGCCTCCTTGACCTCCACCAAGAACTCGCGGACGCGGGACCAGAAACGGGGTTGCACGGGCGTCAGCTTGTTGCTGCGCCGCTCCGCTCGCAAGAGGTCTTGCAGCATCTCGTAGGAGATGCCCTTGTCGTCCACGGGCTTGGACAGGGCCCCGGGGTTTAACGCTTGGCGGAGACGGTGCCGGCTTGTCGGGCACACCACCAGACCGCATGGCGCGTCGGGACTTCCGTCGGTTCTCCGGCCTGGACGGCGACCCGCTCGCCCCCGAGGGTGACCTCTCCGTCGACGCGAGGCGTGAACCACACCGGGTGGTCGTCGAAGGCGACGGCGTCGCGGAATGGGTCGAAGTCGTCCAAGGTGTCCCGAGTCAAGGTCACGACCTTCAGTCCTGACTTGCCATGGAGGCTGCCTGGCAGACGGATGAGGCGCTTGACGTCGGCCGTGACCGGTTCGTCGGTCTCCCCCTTCGCAAGGGGGATGGTCGCCTGGCGAAGCACTTCCTTGGCGATCCGTTTGACCACGCTGCTTTGCTCCAGCATCCCTTGGCTGAGGTTCTGCAATCGCGTCGGCGTGAAGTCTTCCAAAAAATCGTCTGCGCCTTTGGCCCCGACACCATCGAGGGACAGGAGCCATTCCCTCGCTTCTGGCCTGGGCGCGTCGAGGACGCGGTCCTGCAACATCTGGACCATGGTGCGGGTCATCCGGCCGTGCCATCCCGGCGCATCGGCGGGGTGGGTGCGCAATACCTTGACGGGGACCACCTTGTTGCCAAAACGCCGACTGTCCACCGCTTCCTCCCAGATGAAGTGCTTGAGGTCCGGGTCTTCGCTGCCCTTGACAGCGGGGATCTTGCCGGTGATGTAGTCGACGACCTCACGCCGTGCCTTGGCGTCGAACGACATGAGTTTGGGGTCCACCACGTGGGCATGGTAGCCACGGCCGCCACTGAAGGTGATCCAGACATGCTTGGGATCGATGCCAAAATCACCGAACAGGAATTCGTCGAGGAGCTTCTGGAATTGGCCTTTGACGATCTTGAGTTGCTCTTCGATGGGCATCTCTTCGCCGCGGGCCTTGGCAGCTTCCGCTTCTTCCAAGTGATCGGCATCCAGGTCGAAGATCAGTTCGGCGCCAAGCCATTGCTTGTCCACCATCTTCATCTCCCCGGGCTTGCGGTAGTAGGCGGTGGAGTAGTAGCAACTGT
>JBFKXH010000169.1:0-3771 GCA_041638175.1 Thermoplasmatota archaeon | reverse complement strand
CGTTCGACGCGGCGGCCGCCAGCAGTGCCACCGCGTTCACGTTGCCAGTATCCAAGACCTATGACATCCGCGTCGACATGGTCATCGCCGATGGGACCGCGGCCGGGTCTTTGGGCTCGATCGACCTCCAGATGGCCATCGCACCGGTATGAGGTGGTGGCCGCTCCTGCTGCTGTTGCCGGTCGTGCAGGCAGGCATCCTCCAGGAGCAGCACACGCGGCTCGACTTGGCGTCCCAAGCCCCGAACGTGGTCCTGCTCGGCGGAGACATCGGCACACCCAACCTGGGCGCAAGCGGCACCAGTGCCGCACCTGCCGTGGCGCTTCCGCTGGTCGCCGACGACTTCCTTCGCCTTGATGCGACGACCACCACATGGGAAGTCCATGCAGAGCTGGTCAGCCAAAGTGGCTGGGCGGTGACAGAGAGCATCACCATCAGCCTGGACGATGGCACCCTGCTCGAGCCGCAGATCGACATCACGCTCGGCGTCGTGACGCAGACGGTGGGCCTAGACGTCGCGTTGCCGGCGGTAGACACCCAGGTCCTGGTCTCGGGTCTGGGAACCGGGACACTGTCCTTCGATCTGGTGCTGACGCCCCCGTCAGGTGGTGTAGAAGTCCGGTACCGGATCGATCTGAGCGCCTAATTGGTGCCGATCACGACGACGTCGCGGACCGCCTTGATCGAATTGAAGGGGAACGTGATGCGCCCCTTGTCGTCCTGCGGGTATAGGCGCGGATCGATCTCTTCGGCCGGTTCGACGTGTACCGACACCAGGTCGCCCGTCTCCACGTTGGCCGAGACGTTGCGAAGCACACCCATGTAGGTGCCTTCGTTGCTCATCACTGTCTTGCCGCGGAGTTCTGATTCGAAGACCTTCATGTGCAATCCCAATCCATCGAGCCGACCCGGGCTCAAAAGCTTACGCAACGGGACCGGACCGGGAGGCGGCGCCCGAAAAGGGCACGCGCACCACGCCGAACGGCTATCATCTCGGAACCGAGAAGGAAAAGCATGGCGCACGAGACGCAACGCCTGTTCACGGCGTTGTTCTTGACCGGGGTAGCGGTCCTGCAGGTCGCCGACCTGGTCACGACGGTAGTGGCCTTACAGGCGGGGGCCAGGGAGGGGAATCCGTTCATGGTGTGGCTGATCGCAGAAGCCGGCACCCTTGGGTTGTTCGTCGTCAAGGCCGCCCTTGCAGGGCTGTTCATCGGGCTTGCCATGACGGTCGACCGGTGGCAGAGCGACACACCCATGGCCCAGGCCGGCGCCGTGGTGTCGCTGCTGGTGATGCTGCTGGTCGTCGCCTCCAACAGTGCGGCCCTGGCCATTCTGGACTGAGGCCCTTGGGGCATCAGGAGCGAGCCAAACAGGGTTCAACAGGGAAAACCCAGTGTGATGTATGCCCAAAGTACGTCCGTACGAACGGTCTGATTTTGCAGGTCGCGCCGATTGGGGTGCGACCAAGAACCGCATGGTCTCACGCTACGACCGCCCGATCAATTGGGCGCGACGCCATGTACCGACGCGAGAGAGCCACGCCTGGCACCACGAAAAGACGCGCCGCATGGAACATTGACGCCTTGCTCAACGGCACAATTGGGCCAACGTCCGCACCAAGAACCCGTCGAAGGTCGGCGCAGGCGCTCCGATAGAGGCCATCCAATCCGTTGCTGCCGCCTGGACTTCGGCGATGCTCTGGATCCCCTCGAACGGAGGGGTGCTGATCCAGTCGCGGGCATCGACGGCGGCCCCTTCGTGCCGGTACACATCGGTCGCGAACCACCACAGCAACGTGCCTTCGACCTTGGCAGTGCCTGCGGTCCGAAGGACGATCTCTGCTTGACGATCCGTCGCCCACAGTGCGGGCCAATCGGGTTCCGGGATGATGGCCTCGCCCCGCTCATGGGCCGGCCACCCTTCGAAGATCTCATCCAGGATCTGCGGCCACGCCTCTTGGGCCACCCCCAGACGTCCAAGGAACTCTTCCACGTCGTCCACCTGCTCCTGCTTCGGGCGGTCAGCGTACAGGTCGACCGTTAGCTCGCTCGAACCATGCAAGCCCGGGTAGTGGATGAACGACGTCGGCGTTTCAGGGGACGAGACGTGGATCAGGTGGTCTCCTGGTGCTCCGTCGAGTTGGATCCCGTCTTGGGGCCTTTCGCTGGATTCTGGAAACCAGTCAAGCCAGGCTTCGTACGCCCCGCTCTGTTGCCAGACGCCCTCGACGACGGATGGCGTGCACACCGCGTTGTCATCAAGTCCAGGGCCGATGCCAAGGCACCCGGGAGCCGCGAGGAGCAGCCACCAGGCCGACCGCATCGACTACAGGAACTCCATGCCGCCCGCGCCGCCGCCTTGCACCTTCTTGACCGCGGTCTGTCCGAGTTGCTCGGCCAGCCGGTCGTAGTACTTGACGACCTCATCGGTCACGCTGCTGCGGACGTTCCGGAGGGCTTCCTCGAAGTGGTTCTTGGAGACCTTCTTGGATTTCTTGTCCTCGCGCAGCGCGACGATCGCGGCTTCCCGGCACAGGGCCTCGATGTCCGCGCCGACGTAACCCTTGGTGAGCTTGGCCAGCTCATCCAGGTCCACGTCCTTGGCAAGGGGCATGTTGGCGGTGTGCACCTTGAGGATGGCAAGCCGGGCTTCCTCATCCGGAGCGGTGACCTTGATCAAGCGGTCAAAACGCCCGGCCCGCATGAGCCCATTGTCGATGATGTCCGGGCGGTTGGTGGCCGCGATGACCACGACCCCTTCCATGCCTTCCATGCCGTCGATGCTGGTGAGCAATTGGTTGACCATCGACTCCGTGACGTGGCTTCCTTCGTAGGCGCCGCGCCGCGGCGCGATGGCATCGATCTCATCCAGGAACACGATGCTCGGGCTGCTCTGCTTGGCCTTCTTGAAGATCTCGCGGATCGCCTTCTCGGATTCACCGACCCACTTGGAGAGGACCTCGGGGCCCTTGACGCTCAGGAAATTGGCACCCGATTCGTTGGCGACCGCCTTGGCAAGCAGCGTCTTTCCGGTGCCCGGCGGTCCGTAAAGGAGGATGCCGCGCGGCGGCTTGATGCCCATGCGCTCGAAGGCTTCGGGGTCGTCGAGCGGCCACTCGACCGCTTCCTTGAGTTGTTGTTTGACGTCGGCCAGACCGCCCACGGAATCCCAGGTCGTGTTGGGCACCTCGATGAGGAATTCGCGCAAGGCGCTCGGGTCGACGACCTTCAGTGCTTCCTTGAAATCCTCCAGGGTCACGCACATCTTTTCCAGGATCTCGGCCGGGACCGGCTCGTCCAGGTCGATCTCGGGTAGGTACCGGCGCAGGGCCTTCATGGCCGCTTCGCGGGCCAAGGCCATCAGATCAGCACCCACGAAACCGTAGGTCATGTTCGCAAGCTCCTCCAGTACGACATCGTCGTCGGTGGGCATGTTGCGGGTCTGGATGTGCAGGATCTCCAGGCGGCCTTCCTTGTCCGGGACACCGATCTCGATCTCGCGGTCGAAGCGCCCCGGGCGCCGGAGTGCCTCGTCGACACTGTCGGGCCGGTTCGTGGCGCCGATGACAATGATCTTGCCTCGTCCCTTGAGGCCGTCCATCAAGGTCAGCATCTGGCTGACGACGCGGCGCTCCACTTCACCTTGGACCTCCTCCCGCTTGGGCGCGATGGAATCCATTTCATCGATGAAGATGATGCCTGGCGCGTTCTTTTCTGCCTCTTCGAACGTCTTTCGGAGGTTCTCTTCCGACTGGCCGTAGAACTTGCT
>JBFKXH010000168.1:0-3774 GCA_041638175.1 Thermoplasmatota archaeon | reverse complement strand
GGTCGCGCCGCGGTTGATGCACATGGCGGCCAGCGGCTTGCCTACGATGTTGGAGTGGTTGATGATCACCACCTCGGCTCCGCGCAAGGCGACCCCCGCCTCGTCCAGCAGGTGCAGGATGCCTTGGGGTGTGCAAGGCGCCATGCGATCGTCGCCGATGAGCGCGTGGCCCACGGATTGAGGGTGGAACGCATCCACGTCCTTGTACGGGAGGATCGCTTGGATCACCCGGGCAGCATCCACATGGTCCGGCAGGGGCAATTGGACCAGGATGCCGTTGATGTCCGCGTCCCGGTTCAGCTTCTCGACCAGGCCGACCAATTCGTCTTCGCTGGTGGTGGCCGGCAGCCGGAACTCGTGGCTCTCGATGCCGACGCGCGCGCACGCCTGCTGCTTGCGCTTGACGTAGACCTCACTGGCAGGGTCCTCGCCGACCAAGATCACAGCCAGGCCGGGCGCCTTGCCGTAGGTGGCCGTCAGGTCGGCGACTTCGCCCTTGAGTTCGCCTTCGAGGCGCTTGGCGAGTGCGCGTCCATCCAACGCCTTGGCCACGGGGCCCGCGACGAATGAATCATATAAAACCGGTCAGTGGGGCGGCCATGGCGTTGGCCGCGGTCCTGTGGGACTTGGACGGGACCCTTTTGGATCCAAACGGATCCATCCGCGCGGCCTTGGATGGGGCGGTGCGCTCCGAGGGCTTTGCGCCATTTGCTCCAGAGGAGGTGTTGATCGGCATGCCCCTTCGGGACATCCTCCTGAAGCGCACCCACGACGGCGCAGCGATCGAACGGATGGTCGACGAGTTCCGGCGCATCAGTTACGAGGAATCGTGGCGCTTGGCCCGCTGGTGCGAGGGGGTCCGGGACGTGGTCCTGTGGTGCCGCGCCCGAGGCATGGCCACGGCGATCGTCACCACCAAGGGAGAACGCGAAGCCCAGGTGCTGCTGGAGAAGATCGGAGACGTGTCCCTTTTCGATACGATCGTCGGGGATGACGACGTACGGCCGCTCAAGCCGGATCCGGCCCCCGTCCAGGAGGCGCTCGAGCGCTTGGACGTGGCCGCGACGGACGCGGTCATGATCGGCGATACCATGTACGACGTGCAGGCAGGCCGGGCAGCCGGCTGCAAGACCATCGGGGTCGCTTGGGGACATGGCAGCGGGAGCCACGGTGCCGAGGCTGCGGACCACTGGGTGCCGGACGCTCGTGCCTTGCAGGCCGCGCTGACCGCGCTCCACTCCTGATGCCACAACCCTTGAATGGGGGATGCCGGGATGCGACCGTATGCGTCGAGTGCTGGTGCTCTTGATCCTCGCCTGTTTGGCGACCCCCGTGACCGCCCAACCGAGCTTGGCTGAAGAGGTCCCGTGCGCGACCAATGCGGTCGTGGGCGCGGCGGGTGAAGAGCGGTTCTTCTGTGAGCCCCTCCAGAGTACGTTCTTCGTACAGTTCGACCAGTTCTTGGCCGGGCTTGAACACCTGGAGGCCGCCTACCCGGACTACATCCATATCCGTACCATCGGTGAATCCATCGAAGGCCGCCCGATCCAGTTCGTCGAGGTCACCAACGAGAACTCCGCCGTGCCCCGGGACCAAAAGATCCAGATCGGGTACAGCGCCAGCATCCATGCCAACGAGCCTGCTGGCCGCGAGGGCATGACCCGTGTCATCGAGGACCTGGCCGGGGGCAAGGGCCCGTACGGTGCCGAACTGCAGCCCATCTTGGACCATGTCATCCTGAACGTCTGGTTCCCCAACCCGGACTCCTGGGCCCGCGGTGATTACTTCTCCAACGAAGGCACGGCACAACTGCACCCTCCCGTGGGCTTTGCTCGCTCCAACGCGGCCGGGGTGGACCTGAACCGAGAATTCCCCAGCCCGGGCTGGATCGAGCCGGACCACACGCCCATGTCGGAACCCGAAAGCCGGGCGGTGGTGAACGAACTGCGCTTCAGCGGCAACCACTCCAACCTGGTCACGGGCACGGATCTGCACGGGATGCCCAATTCCCCGAACGCCATCCGTTCCATCATCCCGAACCAAGACTACGACTTCCGCCGCATGGTCTTGATCGTAGAACAGCTGCGCACGACCCAGGAGCGCGTCGAGAGCAACACCGCATTTGCTGAATGGGAGGGCGCGGCAACGATGACCGAACTCGCAGAAGAGGCCCTTGGGATCGTCGCCGACGCCGCGGACCAGGAAGCGGTCTGCGTCAACACCCTGGTCGGGCGGCAATGCGCGACGCCCGAAGGCGCGCACGGTCGGGCGTACAACTGGGGCGCGCGCTGGGACATGATCGGCTACACGGACAGCGGCTTCACCAGCGACTATCTGATGTTCAGCCCCCGCAGCCCGACGGGAGGCATGGGCGCCGTCGGCACGATCGTGGAATTCGCTTACAGCCACATCGTGCCAGACAACCGCTACGTGGCCAAGATCATCGACATGCACGTCCAAGGGGTCCGGGAGATCGTCCGGACCCAGCTCGAGATGGCGGGCCAGCTCAAGACGCCGGTGATGGCGGGGACGGGACCGATCGCCTACATCGATGATGGCATCGTGGTCAGCAGCGACAGCGATCCCAATGCCTACGAGGCGGCCAACGACCGGGAGTTCGATCCCCGCGACCCGGAGGCCCGCTTCGAGTTCAACCAAGTGCCCTACGAGGTCACCAACCTCAATTTTTGGCGAGACTGGGCACGCTTCAGTGAAGACCCCATCGAACCCCTGGATGCCGCCACGTTCACAGGCGACGCTTTGGAGGGCTACGAACATCTGGTGATCACGAACCAGGCGTTGGACGCGTTGTTCCCGGACCAACTGAATGACATCCTGAACTGGGTCCAGGACGGCGGCCATCTGGTGCTGACCGATTCTGCGATCCGCTTCTTTGATTGGACGGGCATCACGGACGGTGCGGCGACCCAACAATGCGTCTACATCGGCCACTCCAATTTCCGCGAGAACGGCCACCCGTTGCTGGAGGGCGTAGATTGGACGATCCGAGTGACGGGAGAATCCACCGGCGTGGGCATCAAGGCGGACGGCAACGCCCGCAACTACCCCCAGTGGGGTCTCAACCTGGCCCGCTACGAGGCGCTCCAAGGCGCCCAGATCGTGGGTACGACCGACGGCGGCGGCGAATCCAGCAACTACCACGAAGACGTCGGACCGACCTGCAGGACAAGCCAGACGGGCGAAATGGTCTCTGCCGGCCGCGTCCCACAAGGAAGCGGCGCGATCGACTTCCTGGGCGGCGCCCTGCCCCTGCCGACGCTGGCCTTCGACCACCGCTACGGCCTGACGGATTATTCGGTCAGCGCGGTGACCTACTGGTACTTCATGAACAGTTTCGGCGGTCACGTCAAGTGGCTTGACCTGGAGACCCCGTTCGTCCCGTTCTACGCCTACGACCCCTTGTACGGGCAAGAAGGGCTGTTGGTCGAGCCGGTAGGCGGCGCGCCCGATGAGACCCAGGAAAAAGACGGCAAGGACACCCCCATGGCCTTGCCCCTGGTGATGTTGTCACTACTGGGCGCACTCTTCTGGGCGACGCGCAAGCGGTGAACCCAGGCGCACCGGTCGACCCAGCAGGTCGGAGCTGGCTACTCCTCGACCGTGAATCCGCCTTCGACCCGCGGCTTCTTGTTCTTGGGGCGCACCAGGATCAACACGAGAAAACCGGCGACCACCAGGGCGGTCACGATGCTCGTCGTCCAATCCACGTCGACCCCGGCCAGACTGGCCACGACGTCGGCGAGCACCACGAGC
>JBFKXH010000167.1:0-3800 GCA_041638175.1 Thermoplasmatota archaeon | reverse complement strand
GCGTTGCACAGCTCGTCGGGGATGACAAAGACGCCCTTCTCGGTGAGGATCTTGTCGGCCAGCGGGGTCGTGGGGCCGTTGGCGCCTTCGGCCAGGATCTTGCAGCGAAGATTGGCTGCGTTGTCTTTGTGGATGACGCCCTCTAAGGCCGCCGGGACCAAGATGTCGACGTCCAATTCCAGCAATTGCGCGTTGGTGATGTGCTCGGCGCCGTCGTAGTCGACGCAGGTGCCGGTCTCCCGGACCGTTTCCATCAGTTTCTCCACGTCGAAGCCGTCCTTGCACTGGACGGCGCCGTTGACATCGCTGACGGCGACGATCGTGCAGCCGAGCTCTGCCAGCAGGGGTGCGGCGTTGCCACCCACGTTGCCGAAGCCTTGGATCGCCACGGTCGCACCTTGCAGGTCCAAGCCGGTCACCTTGGCGGCTTCTCGCACACAGTATGCGATGCCTCGGCTCGTGGCCTTCTCGCGGCCTTCGCTGCCGCCGATATCGAGGGGTTTGCCCGTGACGATGCTGGGGACCGCGTGGCCTTCGAGCATGGAGTAGGTGTCCATGAACCACGCCATGGTCTGGGCGTTGGTGTTGACGTCCGGTGCGGGGATGTCCTTGTTGGGGCCGATGATGACGCTGATCTCGGCGAAGTAGCGGCGCGCCAAGCGCTCGAGTTCTTCGTGGGTCAGGTCGCGTGGGTCGACGATGATGCCTCCCTTGGCGCCGCCGTAGGGGATGCCTACGATGGCGCACTTCCAGGTCATCCACATGGCCAGGGCCTTGACCTCGTCGAGGGTGACGTTCTGGTGGAAGCGCACGCCGCCCTTGCCGGGGCCGCGCGCTTGGCTGTGTTGCACGCGGAAGCCCTTGAACACTTGGATCGTGCCGTTGTCCATGCGCACGGGGATGCTCACTTCGAGCGCCCGTTGGCTGTGTTGGAGCACTTGGTGGATGTTGGGGTCCAGTTTCATCCGTTTGGCCACGTGGCGCAATTGCACTTTGGCCATTTCGTACGGGTTCATCTGGGTGGGGGCTTCGTCGTCCACGTTGGCGCCCGCGATGGGATGGCCATATAAATCCCCGACTCGACTTCTGCTTGTGCTCGAGTTCGAACCGTCCGGGTGGTCGCTGTGGGTGTACTGGCTCCATGGCTTCGCATTGTACTGTTTGGGCGGCGTGGTGTGGTACTGGTTCCGCTTCGCAGCGTTGGAGGCCAAGGCGCGGGCGGGCGACGTGGAGCCCTACAATCGGGCGCTGCGAGGGTTCCCGAACGCGTTGTTCGCGAAGATGTACGGTCGAAGACCGCTCAAAGAAAAGAGACAATTCCTGCGGTGAAGCCGCAGGAGAAGGTAGGTTTCGTGTGGAGATCGACTACCAATAGTAGAAGTCGTGGGTCTCCGTCGTATTCGGGCCGTTCATAACAACCAAACAGGAATGGGATTTGGTTTGTATATAGCCTGATTGGTTTTCTCCTTGAACGGTCGGCGCAGATTTCCAGGCGAAATCATGGGCTATTCGAGCAGGATGCCTGGTTTGAGGGGTGCAGCCACGCCTCGCTTGCCGTCCTCGGGGGCCTCGGGGTCGTCGGCAGCCATGACCGTGACCGGCGCGCCGATGACCGCCTCCACGTACTCTGCCGCTGACGAAAGGGTCGCCAGTTCGTCGCCCTGGAGTAGGAAGGTCTTCTGCTCACCAGACCACTGGTTGAGTTGTGCCGGGAGCTTGCCGGTGAAAGCCTGCACCTGCTTGCCGAGCGCACGCATGGCCGGATCCGCCATGACCTCGCCCATGAACTGGCCCATCGGGAATTTGCCATCGCCGGCCATGCCGAGCGCCTTCACCGTGAGCTCGCGCTTCCATGCAGGGGCCGTGAACAGGACCAGGCGCTTCGGTGCCTCCACGCCCGAGAGCCGGCCAATGGTCTGCACATCGTCCAGGACCGAACGAAGATAGGTCTCGCCGGCCAGCGTCAAGGCGTCCGCCTTGCCAGCGCTCGGGTACGCTGTCTGGCTGCACAGGCCCTCGCCGCCGGCGCGGTTCCACATCTCTTCCGCGGTGTGGGGGATCACCGGGCACAGGGCGGCGGCCCAATCCTGGATGGTGGAGCGCAGCAACTGCTGGTTGTCTCCGCCGCGGCGGCGGTACCATCGCAGGGTCTCCGCGACGCTGTAGACCAGTTCACCGGCCACGCCGCGCAGGTCATACGCCTCGTAGGCGGCCTGAGCGGTCGTCAAGTGATCGGCCATGGCCGACGCAAGCCATGGGTCCATTGGGCTGTCTTGGCCCGCTGCCTCCAGGCATTCCTCGGCGAGCCGCTGCACCCGCTCGACGTGGGTGCGGTAGGTAAGGACGATGTCCGGGTCCCACTCGATGTCCACGTGGGGGCTTCCCACATGGCAGTAGTAGAGGCGCATGGGATCGACGCCGTAGCGCTTGGCAGCGCCCGGGATCGGCTCCGCCCCGCCCTTGGATTTGCTGATCTTGGCCCCCGCTTTCTGGGTCACCCACCAATTGACGAAGATGCCTCGGGGCCACAAGGCGGGGTCGTCCATGAGGCCGACCATGTTCATGGTCCAGACCGGGAAATGGACCGTCTGGTGTTCCTTGCCCCCCAGGTTGATGTCCACGGGGCCCCAATAGCGGACGTCCCGGTGGACGTCTGCCACGGCCTGGGTGATGGCGTCGGCATCGACGGCGTCGCCGGCGGCCTCGGCCGCAGCACGACAACCTGAGGCCACGCTCGCCGCATCGCCGATGCCGTTGAAGACGTGATCAAAGAAGGCGTCCGTCAAAGCCGATGGCGGCAGGGGCCGATCCCCGTCCGGTGGCGTGCCTGCGTGTCCCTGAGGGATGCGCACGTAGGGGCTGACCAAGTAGTACCAACTGTAGAACGTGGAATCGGCGATCGGCTCGATGATCCAGCCGTCCTTGAACGGGAACCGGGTCCCAAGCCACGCGCCGCGGCGCACGCACGCACGGTCCCCGAACCAATCCAGGACATTGTCGAAGTCGTCCTGGTACCGCCGCGGATGGATCACCATCTCCTTGTCATGTGCCTTGGTCTTGGCGGTCCAATCTGGGTCCGCATAATGGATGAAGTCCTGGTCGGGGATGCGTCGCACATCGACCACTTCCCCGGCTCGGCTGATGACCGGCTCGCTGAATTGACGCAGGAGGCGGCCGTGGTCGTCGTCGACGAAGGCCTGGCGCAGCTCGTCCTTGATGGCCTTGATGCGCTTGCCTGCCCACGGTCCGCAAGCATCGGTCAATACGCCCTTGTTGAATTCGTCCGCATAGATCTCGTCGGTGGCAGCAGACAAAGCTTCCTTGTCCTCTTGACTGGACACGCCGTGCTTCATGCAGGCGACGCGCGCCGGCAGGTCGTCGTAGCCTTCGATGGCCACGATCTGCGGCGGTTCACCCAGGGAATCTGGCAGGCTGGCATCCACGTACGCCGCCCAATCGAACGGTGCGTGGCCCGGCACGGACATGACGATGCCACTGGCGATCATGGGATCCACGAACGTGCCTTGCACCACCGGGACCTCCGCGCCTGTCACCGGTGCCGTGGCGGTCTCGCCGACCAGCGCCTTGCCTGGCACCGTGATGTCCAGCCCTTCGGCTCGTTCCATCTGCCATTCCAATTTGGTCCGACCCTGCTGGGACACCAGCCACACCTCGGAGTCATCGTCGTCAGTGACGGCGCCGTCACGCCAGACGCGCACCAATTCGTAGTCATGGTCCGGATGGACCCACAGGTTGGTGACGCCGTACACCGTCTCCGGCCGCAGCGTCGCGCAGGGCAG